>CANQQG010000031.1 GCA_947625875.1 uncultured Lachnospiraceae bacterium | reverse complement strand
AGAGGACGCGCGGCTTGGGCGGGAAATACAGGCGCAGCCCGTAGTCGCGCAGGAAAAACAGGAAATGCTTTTGAGCGAATCCGATCGGGTGGAAATAAAAACAAAGCTTGCCGATACGCTTACCGCGCCGCTCGCGGCGGGGACAAAAATCGGAAGCGTCGCCTATTATGTCAATGGCGAACAGGTGAGCGCATATCCCGTCACAATAGGCGCAGATATAGGCGCGCGGGATTTCGGCTGGTATATGGCGCTGGTCTTGAAAAGATTTTTTTCGATGCTGGAAAACTTTCATTTTTCGTGAAAATTTTAACAATTTTCTATTGAATATTAATCTGAAAAGCGTTACTATTATTCTGACGAAATTTTTTAAAAGTTTCAAAATAGATGGAGGGCTAAAGAATGAGTAATAGTAATGATAACTCTGCAATGCAGCGTATTGCAAAGTTAGTCGATGAAAACAGCTTTATGGAAATTGGTTCGCTGGTCACTGCCCGCAGTACCGATTTCAATCTGGCGCAGACGGATACTCCTTCTGACGGTGTCATTACCGGACATGGTCTGATCGACGGAAATCTTGTATTTGTTTACAGCCAGGACGCGTCAGTGCTCGGCGGAACGATCGGCGAGATGCATGCGAAAAAAATTGCTGCGGTTTACGATATGGCGATGAAAATGGGCGCTCCTGTCATCGGTCTGCTTGACTGCGCCGGGATCCGTCTGCAGGAATCGGTAGACGCGCTCGAGGCGTTTGGCGCGATTTACAGCAGGCAGGCGGCGGCTTCCGGCGTTGTCCCGCAGATCAGCGCCGTTTTTGGCGTATGCGGCGGCGGGCTTGCCGTTATCCCGGCGCTGAGCGATTTTACGTATATGGAAGCGACAAAGGCGAAAATGTTTATCAATTCACCGAATGCGATTGAGGGCAACCGCACAGAAAAATGTGACAGCGCATCCGCCGCGTTCCAGAGCGCGGAGACCGGCTGCATAGACAAAACGGGGACAGAGGATGAGATCCTTGCCGCCATCCGCGAGCTTGTGTGCATCCTGCCTTCCAATAATGCGCAGGAAGGGCTTGTAGAGGAGTGCGCGGACGACCTGAACCGCACCTGCGCGAGCCTTGATACGATGAAGGGCGATCCGCGCTACGTATTGAGCGAGGTCTCCGACGGACATGTTTTTGTGGAGACGAAGGCGGATTTTGCAAAGGATATGGTGACGGGCTTTATCCGGCTTGACGGCATGACGGTCGGCGCAGTTGCAAACTGTACGGAGATTTATGATGCGGATGCAAAGAAAACAGACGAATTTGAAGCGGCGTTATCTGCGCGGGGGTGCAATAAAGCGGCTGAATTTATTTCGTTCTGCGACTCGTTCGGCATCCCGATCCTGTCGCTGACGAACGCGACGGGCTTTAAGGCGACGATGTGTTCGGAAAAGAATCTCGCGAAGGCGCTCGGACGGATGGTCTATGCATTTGCAAACGCGACGGCGCCAAAGGTAAACCTGATCACAGACAGGGCTTACGGCAGCGCATACGTTGCGATGAATTCCAAATCCCTCGGCGCGGATCTTGTATATGCATGGCCGGATGCGAAAACCGGGATGATGGACGCGAAGCTTGCGGCAAAGATCATGTATGCGGATGAGACGGCGGAAGTCATTGATCAGAAAGCTGCGGAATATGACGCGCTGCAGGGCGACGTAAAGACGGCTGCAAGGCGCGGCTATGTAGACCGTATCGTGGATTATCCGGATACCAGGAAGTATCTGATCGCGGCATTTGAGATGCTGTATACAAAACGTGTAGAACAGCCATATAAGAAACATGGAACAAAATAGAAAGGTGACGTTTATGAAGAAAAAATTATTTCTGATTGTCAGCCTGTGTATGCTTGTGTTTGGCCTGGCCGCGTGTGGGGAAGATCCGAAAGACGTTGATTATAACGGCGTGACATATGAACAGCTGGAGAGCGCAAGCCAGAGCCTTGCTTCCACGCTGGTATCTCTGACGGATGAAGACATTGAAAACTATATCACGCAGAGCGGAGACGAGATAACGACAAACCTTATGACCAAATGGAAGGATCTGAAACCAACCATTGGCGATTACGTGGATTTGGCGGAGTTCTCCGTGAGCAAATCGGGCAAGACGCTGACAACCGCACAGGTATTGGACTTTACAGAACGGGATGTTACGCTGACCTGCGTATACAATTATACGGATATGCAGCTTGAGGACATTACGCTCGATGAGATTTATTCCCTCGGCGAAACCATGCAGAAGGCGCTGATGAATACCCTGATGGGGCTTGGGACGGTATTTTGCATCCTGATTCTGATCAGCCTTATCATTTATGCATTTAAGGTGATTCCGTACCTGACCCAAAAAGCGGAAGAAAAGAAAGCGGCGGCGGCAGGCGCGGCGACGCAGACGGTTGTTGCAGAGACTCCAAAGGCGGCGGAACCGGAACCAGTTGCGCCGGCGCAGGACGACCTGGAACTGATCGCGGTTATTTCGGCGGCGGTCGCGGCGGCGGAAGGGACTTCGGCAGACGGCTTTGTCGTACGTTCCATTAAGAGAAGAAGATAAGCAAATAATCATTTATAATACAGGAGGAAATAAAATGAAAAGCTATACAATTACCGTAAATGGAAATGTTTATGATGTCACTGTGGAAGAAACGGGCGCGGCTCCGTCAGCGGCTCCTGTGGCGGCTGCTCCAAGAGCGGCGGCTCCGGCTCCTGCAGCAGTCCCGAAAGCGGCAGGCGGCGCGGGAAGCATTAAAGTGGAAGCGGGCGCGGCAGGAAAAGTGTTTAAGCTGGAAGCTTCTGTCGGCAGCGCATTAAAGAAGGGCGATACGATCCTGATTCTGGAGATCATGAAGATGGAGACTCCGGTTGTCGCGCCGGAAGACGGGACGCTGGCGAGCATTGACGTCGCTGTTGGCGATACGGTGGAATCCGGAGCTTTATTAGCTACCATGAACAAATAATTTAGGAGGATAATTATGCTTAGTTACGTTGGAGAGACAATGAGTAACCTCCTTCACCAGACAGCATTTTTTAACCTGACCTGGGGTAACTACCTCATGATCGTGGTTGCCTGCATTTTCTTATATCTTGCAATCGCAAAAGGTTATGAACCGTTATTGCTCGTGCCGATCGCATTTGGCATGCTGCTTGTAAACATTTATCCGGATATCATTGCCAGCCCGGAGGAAACAAGCAATGGCGTAGGTGGGTTACTGTATTATTTTTATACGTTAGATGAATGGTCAATCCTTCCGTCCCTGATTTTCTTAGGCGTCGGGGCGATGACTGACTTTGGGCCGCTGATCGCAAACCCGATCAGTTTCCTGATGGGCGCCGCGGCTCAGTTTGGTATTTACATGGCATATTTCATCGCGATTTTAATGGGCTTTAATGATAAGGCGGCGGCTGCCATTTCCATTATCGGCGGCGCGGACGGCCCGACGTCCATTTTCCTTGCCGGAAAGCTCGGACAGTCCGCCCTGATGGGACCGATCGCTGTGGCGGCTTATTCCTATATGTCACTGGTTCCGATTATTCAGCCGCCGATCATGAAGGCGCTGACGACCAAGAAGGAACGCCAGATCAAGATGCAGAATCTCCGTCCGGTGTCAAAGCTGGAAAAGATCCTGTTCCCGATTGTCGTTACGATCATCGTGTGCCTGCTGCTTCCTACGACGGCGCCGCTTGTCGGTATGCTGATGCTCGGAAACTTATTCCGCGAATCCGGCGTTGTAAGGCAGCTGACAGATACGGCTTCAAATGCATTGATGTATATCGTAGTTATTTTGCTCGGCACCTCGGTAGGCGCTTCGACAAGCGCGGAGGCGTTCTTAAATGTAAGTACATTGAAAATCGTTGTTCTTGGGCTTATCGCATTTGCTTTCGGTACGGCGGCGGGCGTTTTGCTTGGCAAGCTGCTCTGCGTTGTGACCGGCGGAAAGATCAATCCGCTGATCGGTTCGGCGGGCGTGTCCGCGGTTCCGATGGCGGCGCGTGTGTCACAGAAGGTTGGCGCGGATGAGGATCCGACAAACTTCCTGCTGATGCATGCAATGGGACCAAACGTAGCAGGCGTGATCGGCACTGCGGTGGCGGCCGGTACGTTTATGGCGATCTTTGGAATATAAGAGAGGAGAGAAATCATGGCAGAAGTTGCTAAAAAACCGTTAAAAATAACGGAGACCATATTACGTGACGCGCATCAGTCTCTGATTGCCACAAGAATGACGACAGAGCAGATGCTTCCGATTATTGATAAAATGGATCAGGTCGGTTTTCATGCCGTAGAGTGCTGGGGAGGCGCGACCTTTGACGCATCCCTTCGCTTCTTAAAGGAAGATCCGTGGGACAGGCTGCGGAAATTAAAAGCGGGATTCAAGAAAACGAAATTACAGATGCTGTTCCGCGGACAGAATATTCTGGGATACCGTCCATATGCGGACGATGTTGTGGAATACTTTGTACAGAAATCCATTGCAAACGGCATTGACATTATCCGTATCTTTGACTGTATGAATGATGTGCGCAACCTGCAGACTGCGGTGACGGCCTGCAATAAAGAAAAGGGCCATGCGCAGGTGGCGCTGTCCTACACTCTGGGTGACGCCTATACGCTGGATTACTGGATGGAAATGGCAAAGAAGATCGAGGATATGGGCGCGGACTCGCTCTGCATTAAGGATATGGCGGGCCTGCTCGTTCCGCAGGAAGCGGATAAGCTGATCCGCGCGTTAAAGGGCGCGACTTCACTTCCGATTGAGCTGCATACGCATTATACATCCGGCGTCGCTTCCATGACCTATATGAAAGCGGTTGAGGCGGGCTGCGATATTATTGACACGGCAATGTCGCCGTTTGCGCTCGGCACGTCACAGCCTGCGACGGAAGTTATGGTGGAAGCGTTTAAGGGAACGGAATATGATACCGGGCTTGACCAGAACAAACTGGCTGAGATTGCCGATTATTTCCGTCCGATGCGCGAGGAGGCGCTTGAGAGCGGCCTGATGAACCCGAAGGTGCTCGGCGTTAACATTAAGACCCTGTTATATCAGGTTCCGGGCGGTATGTTATCCAACCTGATTTCCCAGCTGAAGGAGCAGGGCAAGGAAGATAAGTATGAGGAAGTGCTTGCGGAAGTGCCGCGCGTGCGCAAAGACCTCGGCGAGCCGCCATTGGTTACGCCGTCTTCCCAGATTGTCGGTACGCAGGCGGTATTCAACGTATTGATGGGCGAGCGTTACAAGGTTGCCACGAAAGAGACCAAAGACGTTCTGCTTGGAAAATACGGACAGACGGTAAAGCCGTTTAACCCGGAGGTTGTCGACAAGGTGCTCGGCGAAGAGAAGAAAAATGCGATCACCTGCCGTCCGGCGGATCTGCTTGAACCGGAGCTGGCAAAGATCGAAGCGGAGATGAAACAGTGGAAACAGCAGGATGAAGATGTGTTGTCTTATGCGCTGTTCCCACAGGTTGCGACGGAATTCTTTAAATACCGTGAAGCACAGCAGAAAAAGGTAGACGCGAACGTTGCGGATACAAAAAATGGCGCATATCCTGTTTAGGCGGGAATGCAAAAAAAGGTATTGTATGCATACATCACACCCGGAACACAGATTGTTTCGGGTGTGATGGGTTTGTGTTTACAATCTGTTTATTGAGTAAAAACAGGAGGAACTATGAAAAAGAAAAAGCTCATATGCAGTATTTTGTTTGCTTTTTTATTCTGCCTGCTTCTTTTCGGCGGCCGGACAGATGCAAAAGCTGCTACTGGAAACTATTACATACGGGTAAATAAGGGCACGAATGTTGTAACGGTCTACACGCAGGATGGAAAGCCGTATACGGCGTTTACCTGTTCGGCGGGCTATGCGACGCCGATCGGGACGTTTAATACCTTGCAGAAATATTCCTGGTGGGTTTTGGATGGCCCATGTTATGGACAGTACTGTACGCGTATTACAGGCTCCATTTTGTTCCACTCGGTATGGTATTACCAGCAGAATAAATGGACGCAGTCCTATGTGCAGTATAATAAGCTTGGGACACTGGCTTCCCATGGATGCGTCCGGCTGACGACGGCAGCATCAAAATGGATTTATGACAATTGCCCTGTAGGGACGCAGGTTACGATTTTTAATGGAAGCTCCGCCGACGATCCGCTCGGGAAACCGCCGACGATCAAAGTCAGCACGTCCGTCAGTACGGGATGGGATCCGACCGATCCGGATCCGGCGAATACCTATTCCACAAAGGCAACGGTTCCAAAGATCAAAGTAGATAAAAAAGTCGTAAATGTACAATATCAGTCAAACTTTACACCGGTCGGCATGAAAGCTTATGATTCGGCGGGAAACGAACTGAGCAGCGCATGGATCCGCGTGTCAGGCAGTGTAAATACGTCGAAGATGGGAAAGTATAAAGTTACCTACAGCCTGACGGATTCGTTCGGCAGGGATGCGTCCGTAACTGTCACGTATGTGGTCGGCGATGCGAAAAAGGCAACGATCAGCGGCGTAAAAACAAAGCAGACGGCGGAGTATCTTTCGGTGCTGCGCCTGCGCAAGGGCATTACGGCGAAAAACTCCATGGGGCAGAGTCTGACGAAGAATATCATTGTCAGATTGAAGAAACCGGGCGATTCCGATTACAAGACGACGAGTCTGAATTCCATAAAACTGACCAAAACCGGCACATATAAAATTTTATACTACCTGAAAAACCCGACGAACAAGCTGGTGACGCAGAAGGTGGCTTCTGTAACGGTAAAGGATACGAAAAAACCGGTTTTCTCCAGCAAAGAAGATTTTGCCGAAATGACGTTTCCGGCAGGAACGGAATCGGTGACGTATAAAAAACTGATGTCCGGCGTTACGGCAAAGCTGCGTTCCGGAAAAAATATGACTTCAAAGATCAGCATCAAGATTACCGCGCCGGGCGGAAAAGTAGAGACGGTTGCCAAAAGCAAAGCATATACACTGGACAAAGCCGGCAAATATAAAGTAACCTATTATTGCGCAAATACGGTTAAAAATCTGAAAACCGGGAAATATATGGTTGCAAAGAAGAGCCGCTGGCTTGTGCTTGAAAAAGCGGTTGTCAAATCTACAGATCTGGCGATCGAGGCGCCGGAGGATCTGACGGTCGAGGCCGGAGACACAACGGTTTCCGTATGGGATAAGGTGACGCTTATCATTACGCAGCATATGACAGACGGCACGGATAAAACACATCGGACAACGAAAGCTATGCGTTGCAAAGTAACGTACCAGGCGGATGCTGACAGCGCGGAAAATAAGGTGGCGCTCGAAAACGATACGTTTGTTTTGTCCCAGGCCGGAGTTTACCGGATCACGTATACATACGCAGGCGAGAAAGGCACGGTATCCTATACCAGGACGATAACCGTTACTGCGCCGCCGGCGCCGGACGAACCGGATAACACGGATGACAGCGAACATACAGGAGACAGCGAAACTGCAGATGATAACGAGAATGCAGAAAACAGCGGAACCGCAGATAACAATGAAACTGCGGAGAATACGGAGAACAGCAATAATTAAATAAAGGGACTCTGTTGACATGAGCAATACAAATGAACTGACAAACCGTATCAATGAACGTTATGGCAGCATGAGCAAAGGGCAGAAACTCCTTGCAAGCTATATTACAGACTATTATGACAAAGCAGTTTTTCTGACCGCCGCAAAACTCGGGGAAGTGGTCGGTGTCAGTGAATCTACAGTTGTGCGCTTTGCCGCGCAGCTGGGGTACAAAGGGTATCCGGAATTTCAAAAGGCGCTGGAGGAGATGGTGCGCAACAAGCTGAATTCCCTTCAGCGCATGGAAGTTACTTATGGACGGATCGGACAGTCTAAAATACTCGAATCGGTCCTCCATGCGGATATGGAAAAAATCAAAGGGACGCTTGAGAAAATTGACACGAATGCTTTTGAGATCGCGATCGACACGATTTTAAAAGCGCGGAAGATTTATATCGTGGGCATCCGCAGCTGTGCGCCGTTAGCGAGTTTCCTGGCGTTTTACCTGAATTTTATGTTTGATGATGTGATCCAGCTGCATACGAACAGTTCAAGCGAATTGTTTGAGCAAATGGTGCGCATCGGCAAAGAAGACGTGATCATCGGCATCAGTTTCCCGCGCTATTCCATGCGGACGCTCAAGGCGCTGGAATTTGCCAATAACCGGAATGCAAAGGTGATCACGCTTACGGACAGCGTGCATTCTCCGATGAACCTGTATTCCTCCTGCAACCTGATCGCGGACAGCGACATGGCTTCGATCGTTGATTCGCTTGTCGCGCCGCTCAGCGTTATCAATGCCTTAATTGTGGGGCTTTGTATGCGCAAACAGGACGAAGTGGCGGAGACATTTGAAACGCTTGAAAAAATCTGGGATGAATATCAGGTTTATGAGAATGATGAAATTGACTATATGGATGATACATTAAAGATGCATTATGCAAAAATAGGAGATATGGATGTCTGATATTTCTGATATTATGATCATTGGCGGGGGCGCGGCAGGGATGATGGCGGCTGCTGCGGCGGCGGAAACCGGCTGCAGCGTCCTTTTGCTGGAACGCAACGAAAAAACAGGAAAGAAGATCTACATTACGGGAAAGGGCCGGTGCAACGTGACCAATGCCTGTGAGACGCAGGATATTTTTTCGCATATACCGAGAAACGCGGCGTTTTTGTACAGCGCGGTTTATACATATGACAATTTCCGCGTGATGGATTTTTTTGAAAAACAGGGCGTTCCGTTAAAAATCGAGCGCGGAAACCGCGTGTTTCCCGTATCAGACCACGCTTCGGACATTATACGCGGATTAAACCGCGCCATGCAGCGCGGCGGCGTAACCGTCATCCTTCATTCACGTGTGGACGGCATAAAAAGGAAGGGCGGGATTTTTTCCGCACATACGAAAGACGGGGGTTCTTATAAAGCAAAACGGGTGATCCTTGCGACCGGCGGCCTGGCATATCCTTCGACCGGATCGACCGGCGACGGGTATCTGTTTGCATCGGGGTTTGGACATCATCTGGAGGAGCGTCGTCCGTCGCTTACCGCCATAAATACGGCAGAGGCGTATATCCCGCAGTTGCAGGGGCTTTCGCTGAAAAATGTGCGCGCGCGTATTTTCAGCGGAAAAAAATTGCTGTATGAAAATTTCGGCGAAATGATGTTTACGCATTTTGGCGTAAGCGGGCCGCTGATGCTTACGGCAAGCAGCCTTGTCGGAGATGAACTGAAAAACGGGCCGCTTTCGCTTGCGATCGATCTGAAGCCTGCATTGGACGATGCGCAGCTTGACAGCCGTATTTTGCATGATTTTAAAGAAAACCTGAATAAACGGTTCAAAAATGCGCTGAACCGCCTGCTGCCGGTAAAAATGATACCTGTAGTGATTGCGCTGAGCGGTATCAGTCCGGAAAAAAGGATCAATGAGATCACAAAGCAGGAGCGCCAGCAGCTGCTCCGGACGATCAAACATTTTCCAGCCACGCTGACCGGCCTGCGGGATTTTCAGGAAGCGGTCATAACGCGGGGCGGCGTGGACACAAAGGAGATCGATCCGTCCACGATGGAATCGCGCCTTGTGAGCGGGCTTTATTTCGCCGGAGAGATCATAGACGCAGACGCCGTCACCGGAGGGTTTAACCTGCAGATCGCGTGGTCGACCGGCTATCTGGCAGGCAAAAGCGCGGCGGAGTCCGTACAGGCGGACAGTGACACAGAAGGGAGCAGAGAGCATGAGTTTTAATATCGCAATCGACGGCCCGGCAGGGGCGGGAAAAAGCACCATTGCCAAAAAACTGGCAAAAGAGCTGTCGTTTATTTATGTAGATACCGGCGCGATGTACCGCGCAATGGCATTGTATTTTATCAGAAACGGGATAGACGACGCAGATGCGGACGCAATTGCGCGCGCCTGTGAAAACGTAGACATCACGATCGTTTACCGGAACGGGGAACAATGCGTGTTATTAAACGGGGAAGACGTCAATGGCCTGATCCGTTCTGAGGAAGTGGGGAATATGGCGTCCAATACGAGCGTGTACCCGCCGGTGCGGGCAAAACTGACCGCTTTGCAGCAAAAGCTTGCGGCAACAAGCAATATTATTATGGACGGGCGCGATATTGGGACATGCGTGCTTCCGCATGCGCAGGTAAAGATTTATCTGACCGCCAGCGTCGACACGCGCGCGAAGCGCAGATATGACGAACTGCTGAAAAAGGGGACGCAGGCGGATCTCGCGCAGATTAAGAAGGATATCGCGGAACGCGACGCACGTGACATGAACCGGGAGATCGCGCCGTTAAAGCAGGCGGAGGACGCGGTTTTGGTCGATTCCTCGGAGATGGACATTGACGAGGTCGTGGCGGCTGTGCTGGCGATTTATAAAAAGGCAGTATAGCGTTATGGAAGAGAGAAAGATCACACTCGCAAAAACAGCAGGTTTTTGTTTCGGCGTTGAGCGCGCGGTAAACAAAGTGTATGAACAGGCCGATATAAAACATGGGCCTGTCTATACATACGGCCCGATCATCCATAATGAGGAAGTTGTGCGGGATCTGGAAAAGCGCGGCGTTTCTGTGATCCGGTCTCCTGAAGACGCCGGTTCACTGGAAAAAGGGACAGTAGTGATCCGTTCGCATGGCGTTTCGGAAGACATTTACAGCCGCCTCGGGGAGGCGGGATTTATGGTGGAAGATGCGACCTGCCCGTTTGTTTTAAAGATACACAGGATCGTACAGCAGTATTCCGCGGAAGGTTATGAGATCGTCATTATCGGCAATGAGGCGCATCCGGAGGTGGAAGGCGTCCGCGGCTGGTGCGGCCGGGCGCGGACAACGGTGATAAACAGCAGGGAAGCGGCCGAGAAATATATGCCGCAAAATGCGAAAAAAGTGTGCGTCGTATCACAAACGACTTTTAATTACAAGAAATTTCAAGAATTAGTTGAAATTATTCGGAAAAAAGGTTATATTAAAGATATACGTGTATTGAATACAATTTGTAACGCTACAGAAGAACGGCAAAATGAAGCAAGGAAATTAGCAGAGGCTTCCGATATAATGATTGTCATTGGAGGAAGGAGCAGTTCGAATACGCAGAAACTGTATGAGATATGCAAAGAAGAATGTGAAAATACTTACTATATACAGACAGTGAATGACCTATCTGGTTTGTCGTTTGGTCATGTTGATAGCGTAGGTATTACCGCAGGGGCTTCCACCCCAAAGAAAATTATTGAGGAGGTTCAAGAGTATGTCAGAAAACTTTGAACAAATGTTAAACGAATCTTTTAAAACGGTAAGGAATGGGGAGGTCGTTGAAGGTACTGTTATTGATGTGAAACCGGACGAGATTGTACTTAACATCGGTTACAAATCAGACGGTATTATAACGCGCAGCGAATATTCCAATGAACCGAACGTTGACTTGACAACGGTTGTAGAGGTCGGCTCTACGATGGAAGCAAAGGTATTGAAGGTAAATGACGGTGAGGGACAGGTTGTGCTGACTTATAAGCGCCTGGCGGCGGAGAAAGGCAGCAAGCGTCTCGAAGAGGCGTTTGAGAACCAGGAAGTTCTGACCGCGAAGGTGGCGCAGGTATTAAATGGCGGCCTGAGCGTGATCGTAGACGAGGCGAGGGTGTTTATCCCTGCAAGCCTTGTGTCGGACGTTTATGAAAAAGACCTGACGAAGTATGACGGACAGGAGATCGAATTTGTCATTACCGAGTTTAATCCGAGAAGAAGACGGATCATCGGTGACCGCAAGCAGCTGCTTCTGGCGAAAAAGGCAGAACTGCAGAAAGCCCTGTTCGAGCGCATCAAGGTAGGCGATGTGATCGAGGGTACGGTTAAAAATATAACTGATTTTGGCGCATTTATCGATCTGGGCGGCGCGGACGGCCTGCTCCATATCTCAGAGATGTCCTGGGGACGTGTGGAAAGCCCGAAGAAGGCGTTTAAGGTCGGCGAGGTTGTTAAAGTATTTATTAAAGATATTAAAGATACAAAGATCGCGCTCAGCAGAAAGTTTCCGGAGGATAATCCGTGGAACAATGCAGCGGAGAAATTTGCGATTGGCACAGTGATCAAAGGGAAGGTTGCAAGGATGACGGACTTTGGCGCTTTTGTAGAGCTGGCGCCGGGGATCGATGCGCTGCTCCATGTATCACAGATCGCAAAGGAGCATGTGGAAAAACCAGCGGACGTATTAAAGGTTGGACAGGAAATTGAAGCAAAGATCGTTGATTTCAATGAGGCGGATAAGAAGATCAGCCTGAGCATCAAAGCGCTGCTCCAGGAGGAAGAAGCTGCGAAAGACGACGCAGGAGAAACAGAAGAATAAATTTCCGTAGCAGGTATACAGACAGCATATAGGCAGCCCGGTTGTTTATATGCTGTTTTCTTTAAGAAAAATTTGCAGAGCTGTTCCATCCTCTGGTCAGAAGAAAGGGTTATGAAAAATGCTGGACAATTATGAGAAATTTAAAAAAGATGTGTTTTCTTTAACGAAAATTGATCTGAACAGTTATAAAGAAAAGCAGATGAAGCGGCGGATTGATACGCTGATCGGAAAGACGAATGCCAGGACGTATGATGAATATGTCGCGCTGTTAAAAAAGGATAAGGCGGTATTTGAGGCATTCGTGAATTTCCTTACGATCAATGTATCCGAATTTTACCGGAATCCGGATCAGTGGAAAATCCTGGATCAGAAAGTTTTTCCGGAACTGATGCATAAGTTTGGGAAAAACCTGAAAATCTGGAGCGCCGCGTGTTCGACGGGGGATGAGCCGTATTCTCTTGTTATGGCGTTATCGCGCCATATTCCGTTAAACCAGATACACATTATGGCTACGGATATTGATAAGCAGGTCATTGCCAAAGCAAAAGTCGGCCTGTACAGTGAAAAAAGCATTGCGAATGTGCCGGATGACCTGAAGAAGAAGTATTTTACAAAGATCGGCGCCTCTTATCAGATTTCGGATGAGATCAAACGGCGTGTGGACTTTAAAGAGCATAATCTGCTGCGCGATACCTATCCGACGGGCTGTGACCTGATCGTCTGCCGGAATGTGCTTATTTATTTTACCGATGAAGCGAAAGAGGAGATCTATAAAAAATTCAATCAGGCGCTGAAACCGCAGGGTATGCTGTTTATCGGAAGTACGGAGCAGATCATGAATTATAAAGAGTTGAATTATGATCGCTCCTCCTCATTTTTCTTTATCAAAAATGCGTGAAAATGAATAAAAAGGAGGCAGTCGCGTGACCAAAAAAACAGACGGCGAAAAGAAAAAACGTTTTACGCCCGGAAAGCTGGCCGCAATCGTCATCGCATTGATCGTTATCGTTTATATGGGCTTTTCGCTGCTTTTATTCGGAACCTTTATGTATACGATGCATCATGATACCGAGACAGCTCCGGAACAGGAGGCTGCCGCAGCGCAGAATGCCGGATCTGAATATTTGGGCGAATCAGTTTGCCAGTATTTTTAATATATGCATACAATATTGCCGGATCCGCGGTTTGTCCGCAAGAAAGGCGTCTGTCAATTCAAAATAAGAGACAGGCTGCCGGTATTCCTGATAAAAGGCAGGCGTTATCCATTCTCCTTCCTGCGGGAGGAAAACGCCTGTTTTTTTCGTGTAGCAGGTCGCTGCGGACGCTTTTTTGCGATGGCCTTTGTCGACATAGGCGGCAACGCTCTTGTGGATGGCCAGATCTTCTGCGGGAAGATAGTAATAATCTTTATAGTCTGGATAAAAATATTTTAACTCACCCGGATAGACGGGAATCCGAAATACCGCCTTTTTTGCATCCGCGTGTAAATAAAAGCGGTCGTTCTGACAGGATATGCAGGCCGGCAGCGGCTGTCCGGGTATGCAGGTGATAAGCAGTTCTTCGCCTGCCGCGCCGGAAACGGTGCGGTAAGGATAGACGGCGGCGTCTTCCGCCTGAAAATCCCCGGCGAAAAAGTCAGGAAAGGCATAAAGGGGCAGCAGCGCCGCCATGCCGGTAAGGTCTTCCTGATTATGCTCAAGCAACAGCTGCAGCAGCGCCGCATCGCCTGTTTTCTGATATGTCCGGTATACCTCGATCAGTTCCCCGCCGGAATAAATGTCTTCCCGCTCCAGCCCGAGAAAGGCTTCGAGCGTTTTCTGTTTCATGTTCTGCAGGCCAAAAACGGTACGGTAAGCCGAGAGGTCTTTATAAATGTCATAAAAGCTGTTTTGGCTCATATCGGGGATTTCCAGCCCGAGCTGTTCATAACGCCCCTTTAAGTAGGGCAGGTCGAACCCGTTTCCGTTAAAGGAGCAGAGGTTCGGGTTCTGCTTTAAGAGGCTCGAAAATACTTCAAGCAGTTCAGGTTCTTCCTCAGGGGACGCCGCAAAATACTGGGTGACGGCAAATGCATGATCCTCCATATGGGCCGTTCCGATCAGGTAAAGCCGGGAACGGGCAGGGGAGAAGCCGGTCGTTTCGATGTCGAAAAACAGGATGTCCGATGGCAGGCGGCTGAGGTTCATGTAGAGGTTCATGTTCCGGCTGCAATTGTATGATGTATGCATTTTTGATATTTTTTTCAATATTTTTTCTCCATTTTTAACAATTCTGACGAAAGATGTGTTATAATTAACGGCGGTGTTGCTGTGGGCATATCGCGATGGCTGCCCTTTAACAGCAACATCATAACACAAATGCAAGCATGAAAAAAGTGTGATTTTGTCTCAGATTATACATAATTGGTGAAAAAAAGCACATGAAGTATTTCAAAAAAAACAATTTCAACGTGCCTGCAATGCCGCGTTATGTTATAATGAGAATGAGGTTGCATGAAAATGCTTCAGATTCTATAGAAAGAAGGGACGTAAATATGGGATTACGTACATTTAAAAATGGCGTCCATCCTTTCGAGGGAAAGGAATTGTCCAAGGATAAGCCAGTCCGGGAACTTTCTCCAAAAGGGGAATTGGTATTTCCGGTATCACAGCATATCGGCGCTCCTGCAAAGCCGGTAGTGGCTGTCGGAGACGTCGTATTGCGTGGACAGGTGATCGCGGAGGCAGGCGGTTTCGTATCCGCTCCGATCCACTCATCTGTATCAGGTACAGTAAAGAAAATCGAACCGCGGCGCGTTGCGGTCGGTGACATGGTAAATTCCATTGTCATTGAAAGTGATGGAGAGATGAAGGAAGTTGAATATGAAGAGGTTGAGAATATCTCGCTGCTCTCCAAAGAACAGATTATTGAAAAAATCAAAAATGCCGGCGTCGTCGGCATGGGCGGCGCGGGTTTCCCGACGCATGTAAAGCTTTCGCCGAAGGAACCGGAGAAAATCGAGTACATCATCGCAAACTGCGCGGAGTGCGAGCCGTACCTTACCTCTGATTACAGGCGCATGATGGAAAACCCGGAACAGCTTGTGGCGGGCATGAAGGTCGTGCTCCAGTTATTCCCGACGGCAAAAGGCATTTTCGGCGTTGAGAATAATAAGATGGACTGTATCGAAAAGTTAAAGGAACAGACGAAAGACGATCCGCGCCTTGAGGTCGTGCCGCTGATGACCAAGTACCCGCAGGGCGGCGAGCGCCAGCTCATTTACGCCGTTACGGGGCGGGCGATCAATTCCACGATGCTTCCGGCGGACGCGGGCTGTATCGTAGATAACGTGGAGACGCTGGTTTCCATTTACAATGCGGTAAAGCATGGCAAACCTGTCATGAACCGTATTTTTACGGTTACGGGGGATGCTGTGAGCGATCCGCGTAATTTTTATGTGTGCACCGGCATGAATTTCCAGGAGATCCTGGATGCGGCGGGCGGCTGCAAGACACAGCCGGAAAAGATGATCGCCGGCGGGCCGATGATGGGCTTTGCGTTATTTGGCTTAAATGTGCCTGTCACAAAGACAAATTCCGCGCTTCTTTGCATGACAAAGGATGAAGTCGCGGCGTCTGCGCCGACGCCATGCATTAACTGCGGACGCTGTGTGGACGCCTGTCCGGAGCTGCTTGTCCCGTCAAGGCTTGCGAAATTTTCCGACCATGGGGACAGCGCGGCGTTTGAATCCTGGAACGGCATGGAATGTGTGGAATGCGGGAGCTGCAGCTTCATCTGCCCTGCCAGAAGGCAGCTGGCGCAGTCGATCAAGACGATGAAGAAAAACATTCTGGCGGACAGAAGAAAAAAATAAAGGAAATATGAAGAAAGAGGTGGATTATTGTGAGTGATATGTTAAAGGTTTCATCCTCACCGCACGTTCGTTCCAAAGACACGACGGACAGAATTATGCTTTATGTCATTATCGCATTGCTGCCGACGAGCTTATTTGGCGTGTTTAACTTTGGGTACCGGGCGTTGATTCTGATAGTTGTCACCATTTTAAGCTGTATGCTTTCTGAATGGGTGTTTGAAAAAATCACAAAACGGCCGAATACATTAAATGATCTGAGCGCTGTTGTAACAGGCCTTTTGCTTGCGCTGAACCTTCCGGTTTCTCTGCCGTACTGGCAGGCGGCCCTCGGCGGCGTGTTTGCGATCGTTGTCGTCAAAATGCTTTTTGGCGGCCTGGGCCAGAACTTCATGAACCCTGCACTGGGCGCAAGATGTTTCCTGTTGATCTCGTTTACGGGAAGCATGACGGCATTTACATATGACGGAGTAAGTACGGCAACGCCGCTGGCATTGCTCAAAAACGGTGAGGCGCTGAATGTTACGGTGATGGATATGCTGATCGGGCGCACTGCCGGTACGATTGGCGAGACGTCCACATTAGCGATCTTAATCGGCGCGATCTTCCTGATCCTGATGGGCGTGATCGACCTTCGGATCCCGGCTTCTTATATCATTACGTTTGTTATCTTCATCCTGCTTTTCAGCGGGCATGGCATGGACTGGAATTACGTGACGGCGCAGCTGTGCGGCGGCGGCCTGATGCTCGGCGCATTCTTTATGGCGACTGACTATGTGACATCGCCGATCACGCCGCTCGGCCAGATCATATTTGGCATTATCCTCGGCATCCTGACCGGGATTTTCCGTATTTTTGGCGCAAATGCAGAAGGCGTTTCTTACGCGATCATCTTCAGCAACCTGTTAGTGCCGTTAATTGAACGGTTTACCGTTCCGACTGCCTTTGGCAAAGGAGGTAAGAAAGCATGAATAAAATAGTAAAAGACGCTATGGTGCTTACTGCCATTACATTAATCGCCGGCTTCCTGCTTGGGCTTGTACATGATATTACGTTAGACCCGATCGCGCAGGCGGAGTATGAAAAGACGCAGAACGCTTATAAAGAAGTTTTTGCCGATGCGGATTCCTTTAAGGAATATGAGGATTTTGACGCGGACGCCGCTACAAAAACCGCGGGGGAAGCCGGATATGAAAATGATATCATTGAGGGCGCGCAGGTTGCGCTTGACGCTTCCGGAAACCCGCTCGGTTATGTCATTACCATAACTTCCACAGAGGGAAGCCAGGCAAACATTACCCTGTCTATCGGCGTTACATCCGATGGCACATTGAACGGATATGCGACAACCGCGATCAGCGAGACGCCGGGCCTCGGCATGAAGGTGACGGAGAACGCGTTTAAGGATCAGTTCGCGGGCAAGACAAGCGAATCTTATACGGTGACAAAGACCGGCGCAACAGCGGAAAATGAGATTGACTCCGTCAGCGGCGCGACAATCTCATCGAGGGCTGTCACAAATGCGGTGAATGCCGGGCTTGCATATTTCCGGAGCATAGGAGGTGCACAATAATATGAATAAATATACAGAACGTTTATATAACGGTATCATTAAAGAGAACCCGACGTTTATCTTAATGCTTGGCATGTGTCCGACGCTCGCCGTTACGACTTCCGCCATCAACGGGGTAGGCATGGGTTTATCTACGACGATCGTGCTTGTCATGTCAAACCTTATGATCTCCCTTCTGAGGAAGATCATTCCTGACCGGGTGCGTATGCCGGCATTTATCGTTGTCGTAGCATCGTTCGTTACGATCGTGCAGTTTTTGATGGAAGGCTTTACGCCGGATCTCTATGCGTCGCTTGGCCTTTACATCCCGCTTATCGTAGTAAACTGTATTATCCTCGGACGCGCGGAGAGCTATGCTTCCAAAAACCCGGTCGGCCCGTCCATTTTTGACGGTATCGGCATGGGGCTGGGCTTTACGATCGCCCTGACGCTGATCGGTATTTTCCGCGAGATTCTGGGCGCGGGACAGATTTTTGGCGCGCAGGTCCTTCCGCTTGCAGACGCTGCGGCGGGAAAGGCGGGTTATACGCCGATCACGATTTTTATCCTTGCGCCCGGCGCGTTCTTTGTGCTTGCGATTCTCGTTGCGGTCATGAATATCGTGCGGGAGCGCGCGGAGAAGAAGGGTAAACCGCTCCCGCCTGCACAGGGCTGCCTTGCAGGGGACTGTATGTCATGCGGCAACCATGCATGCCATGGGCACTTTTTGTCCGCTGAAAAGAAGAATGAAGAATAGGGGGAAAGACAGATGACTAATTTATTAATTATTGCGATCGGCGCGGGAATTGTAAATAACGTCGTTTTGAGCCAGTTCCTCGGTATCTGCGCGTTTCTTGGCGTATCGAAAAAAGTAGAGACGGCGGCGGGCATGGGCGGCGCGGTTATCTTTGTCACGACGCTTGCCGCTTTCGTTACGAGCCTGATTTACAAATTTATCCTCGCACCGCTTGAGATCGCTTATTTGCAGACGATTGTATTTATTGTCGTGATCGCGGCTCTCGTGCAGTTTGTTGAGATGTTCTTAAAGAAGTTCATGTACAGCCTGTATGAAGCGCTCGGCGTATTCCTTCCGCTGATCACAACCAACTGCGCCGTACTCGGCGTTGCTTTAAACAGTGTAACTTATGGCTACAGCATTCTGGAAACAACGGTCTATGGTTTTGCCACTGCAGTCGGCTTCTTTATCGCGATCGTCATTATGGCGGGCCTGCGTGAAAAGATGGAATACAATGACGTGCCGAAGGCATTTCAGGGATCTGCGATCGTGCTGGTAACGGCAGGGCTTATGTCCATTGCATTTTTCGGTTTTTCCGGAGTCATATAGGAGGGCGGATCAATGAGTATTACAGCGATCATTACAGCTGCCGCGGCGGTCGGTGGCACAGGTATTTTAGTTGGTTTTCTGCTTGGCATTGCAGGTGAAAAATTAAAGGTGGAGGTTGACGAACGGGAAGAAAAGATCCTGGGCGTGCTTCCGGGAAATAACTGCGGCGGATGCGGATATCCGGGATGTTCCGGGCTTGCGGCTGCAATCGTAAAGGGCGAAGCCCCTGTCAACCAGTGTCCGGTCGGCGGAGCCGCTGTCGGCGCGCTGATCGGCGATATCATGGGCGTTGCGGCGGAAGCAGGCGGGCGCAAGGTTGCATTTGTAAAATGCGGCGGAAACTGTGAAAAAGCAAAACAGGATTATGAATACAGCGGCGTGGAAGACTGTAAAGCGGCTGTATTTGTACCGAATAAAGGGCCAAAGTCCTGTAATTATGGCTGCATGGGATTTGGCTCCTGCGTCAAGGCGTGTCCGTTTGATGCGGTGCATATTGTCGACGGGATCGCCGTTGTCGATCCGGAAGCGTGTAAAGCATGTGGGAAATGTGTGGCGGCCTGTCCGAACCACCTGATTGAGCTTGTGCCTTATGAAGCGAAGGTTAAGGTTATGTGCAATTCCAAAGATAAGGGCAAGGACGTTATGGCGGCATGTTCCGCAGGCTGTATCGGCTGTCGGCTCTGTGAGAAGAACTGTGAACATGATGCGATTCATGTACAGGATAATATCGCTCATGTGGATTACGAGAAGTGTACCGGATGCGGGAACTGTGTTGCGAAATGCCCGAAGAAGGTTATCCATATGGTAGAAAAATCATAAAGAATGAGGCAATCGAAAAGCCCGCATCCGGATCGGATGCGGGCTTTTGGCATACGCGGAAAACCGTTTTAGACGGTAAACTTATTGATGTCATTCAGGAGCTTCTGTGAGCTTTCCTTGGACTGCTGCATCATATCAACGATATTATTCGACAGATGCGTGACGCTTTCCGTCCTTGACGCGATATCGGTCGTGCCATCTGCGCCTTCTCCGGCAGCAATGCTGACCTCGTTGATGGAGTTTGTGATCTGCGTTACATTGCGGTTTAACTCGTCTGTGATTGACTGGAAGCCCATGATCAGTTTCCCGAAGAAATCGGCGTCCGTTGCATACTGTTCCGTTAACTTTAAGAAAAAGTCATAGTCGTTATTTACGTTTTCTTCCATAAATTTCAGAAGTATCTCTGAATTGTCGGTCAGGTTTTTCACTGCCTCTGTCACCTGTCCGGTAATCGTCATGATGTTTGTCACCACGTTTTTGGACTGCTCCGCAAGATTTCGGATCTCATCAGCGACGACGGCAAAGCCTTTTCCCATATCACCGGCGCGCGCCGCTTCGATGGAGGCGTTCAGGGCAAGCAGATTCGTCTGGGAGGTAATGTCCATAATGGAATCGGACAAAACATTAATCTGTTCTACAATCTTGGCCTCTTCTAATGCCTGATTCATGGCCCCGCGGATATTGTCGTGGATCTCGTTCGAACTCTTTTGCGAATTAAGGGCGATCTCGTGGTTTTTCTTTACACGATCTAAGATCTCAATGGCCTGTCCGGCGCCGTTTTCTGAATTTTGCGCAATATTCTTTACGGAATTTTCAACATCGGTTGATGTGGCGGAGATCTCTTCCGCGGAGGCCGCCGTCTCTTCCATGCCTGCGCTTAACTGTTCCGTTGCCGCGGATACGCTCTGGATATCGCCGTTGAGATCCTGAATGTTTCCGGTTGTCTCCAGAATGATCCGGTTGATGTTTTTCGCTTCCGCTTCAACAATGGAAATCAGGTTCCGTACAGAGTCGCGCATACGCTCAATCGAACGCGCCAGCCTGCCGAATTCATCTTTTCTCTTCAGGAAGGTATCGGAGACAGGCTTTGAAAAATCCCCCTGTCCAAGCTGGCCGATATAGCTGCGCATAAAGTTCAGCGGGCGGACGATGCCGGCCGCGATCAAAACTGCCAGCGCAACGCATACCAGCGTGAAAACGACTGCAATGACGATAAAAGTGGCCGCTTTTATCCGAAAAGACTGATTCAGCTCATCGGTGTAACCGGCGATTTCCGCATCGATGAAATCCGTATAATTTCCTGTCCCGATCACCCATTCAAACGGCTCGAACGCTTTGCTGTAGCCGCGTTTTGGCTGCGGTTCGGTTTCGCCCTCGCGCGGGAAATACCATTCGTTAAAGCCGCCGCCTTCCCGGCCTGCTTTTATGATATTCCGGATAAATGGCGTGCCGTTTACGTCCAGCGCGTCCATGCGGTTTGTGCCCTCTGTGTCATTGCCGAGCAGCACGACATTGGTTCCTTCGTATGTATCCGCCCAGAAATATCCGTTTTCACCAAAACGGAGCGCGCGGAGCAGGTCTGCGCCCTCTTTTTGCGCCTCTTCAAAAGTCATCTCACCATTTTCCGATTTCTGGTAGATTGCGTCAAGAAGACTGAGCGCGTTTTCCACTTGTTCTTTTACCTGTGTGTCATAATCCGAACGGATGCTTTCCTCTAAGGAAGCAATCTGTTTTTTGTTCGAGTCGGAGGTGTTTTTCAGCGATATGGCTACGACCAGGCATGAATTGAGAAAAACAAGGCAGCAGAGTAATGTAAGTTTGATTTTTACACTGATATGGTTCATAATGATTCCCCCTCCCTGGGTTTTAGCTGTGATTTATTTAATATTTTAGAAGATTTGCAGGTAAAAAGCAACAAATTTATCTGCATTTCCTGTAATACGGCAGCCGTTCGACAAAATTCATACAGAGATAAAAGCCTGTCCGGCGGGTCTGCAGGGTTTTCAGCAGAGATCGGCAAGCGTGATCCCGTAAAAAAAATCGTGCGTCATTTGATCAAATTTTCTCCACATGGCGATTGTCGGACAGGAGGATGCTCTTTCGCAGGCCTCGGCGCCGGGGAGCAGGCAGGCGACAGGGGCAAGCTGTTCGCCCGCAGCCGTCAGGATCTCGCCGACAGAATACTCGGAAGCCGGTTTTCGCAATTTATAACCGCCGCCCTTGCCGCGCAGCCCTTTGATCAGTTTTTGACGCACCAGTTCCCGGATGATATTTTCCATGTATTTTTCTGATATGCCCTGGCGTCCGGAAATGTCTTTTAACGGGACATACGTATCGGGGTCCTGCGCCGCTAAGTCGATCATTAAACGCAGAGCATATCTGCCTTTGGTTGAAATCATAAAACAGCTCCTTTCCACGATGATGATAAGATTATCTTATCGTTAGTGTATCAGATGAAGGAAAAGAAATCAATGCCTGTATCCCTATTGACCTGATAGGAAAAATGGGGTAGACTACCATGGAAATAGAAATACAAATTTTACGGAGGCTTATCATGACACTGGTGCAATTAAAATATGCGGTGTGCGCCGCAGGGGAGGCGTCGCTGAATGATGCTTCCAAAAAACTCTACATCTCCCAGCCGAGTCTGTCCAATGCGATCAAAGGGCTGGAAAAGGAGATTGGGATTGAAATTTTTAACAAATCCAAAACAGGAATTTCCCTGACAGTGGAGGGGGAAGAATTTATCGGATACGCGAGACAGGTATTAGAGCAGTATGATCTGCTGGATGCGAGATATATCAGCAGAAAAGAGGCGAAAAAGAAATTCAGCGTATCCACGCAGCATTATACGTTTGCGGTCAATGCGTTTATCGAAACGATACATCAATATGGAATGGACGCTTATGAATTTGAGATTTACGAAGAAACGACGCATACCGTAATTGAAAATGTAAAAAACAGAAAATCGGAACTCGGGGTGTTATACCTGAACCATTTTAATGAAAAAGTCCTGCAGAGGCTGTTTGGAGAATACCATCTGGAGTTTCATCCGCTGTTTGACTGCGGCCTTTATGCGTATATGTGGAAATGCCATCCACTGGCGGGAAAGGAGCGGATTGATTTTGAAGAGCTGATGGATTATCCATGTCTTTCCTTTGCGCAGGGCGCGCATAATTCTTTTTATTTTTCCGAGGAGGTTTTCAGTACCGTTCCCTATAAGAAAATGATCAAGGCAAGCGACCGGGCGACGCTTTTAAATCTGATGGTGGGCGTGGGCGGCTTTACGCTTTGCTCCGGCATTATCTGTGAGGAGCTGAATGGATCCGATTATGTGGCCGTCCGATTAAATGAACAGGAAACGATGTCGATCGGCTATATTGCCAGAAAAGACAGCAGTATCAGTGAGATCGGGAAAAGTTACCTGCTTGCGTTGGAAAAATTTCGGGAAAAAGCGATGCCGTAGCGGCTTATAGGGAAAAGCTATTACACATAACAGATAAGAACGATTGGACAAAACAGGTTCTTTTTTTTACAATTTAAACATACAAAAACAGTATGTAAGTGAGAAACGGGGGAGAAAAATGGAAACAGGAACAAGATGTCTGCATTTGGAGGGAGAAAACGGCAGCGGGCATTTCGGCGCCGTCAGCTTCCCGATCTATCAGACGGCGACCTATGCCCACCCCGGCGTGGGAATGAGCGCCGGATATGATTACAGCAGGCTGCAGAATCCCACAAGGGAGCATTTGGAAAAAGTTGTGGCAGGTCTGGAAAACGGCCTGGATGCGCTTGCATTATCCAGCGGCATGGCGGCGATCGCGCTGATGATGGAATTGTTCCGCCCGGGGGACCATTTGATCGCGGACTCGGATCTGTACGGCGGAAGCATACGGCTGTTTCGGAATGTGTCGGAAAAAAACGGCGTCACGTTTTCAAATATTGACTGTTATAAGGATGATGTAGAATCATTTATAACAGAGAACACAAAGGCGATTTATATCGAGACGCCCACCAATCCTATGATGCACGTGACAGACATTGCGGCATTGTCAGAGATTGCAAAAAAACACAAGCTGCTGCTGATTGTCGACAATACCTTTTTGTCGCCGTATTTTCAGAACCCGCTCGATCTGGGCGCGGATCTTGTGGTACACAGCGGGACAAAATACCTGGGCGGGCACAATGATACGCTGGCGGGATTTCTCATCACGAACCGGGCGGACATCAGCGAAAAACTTCGCTTTCTCATCAAGACGACAGGAGCCGGACTGGCGCCGTTTGACAGCTGGCTGATTCTTCGGGGGATCAAGACGCTTGGCGTCCGAATGGAGAAGGCGCAGGACAATGCGGTGGAGATTGCCCGCTGGCTGGACAGGCAAAAGGCCGTCACGCAGGTGATTTACCCGGGGCTTGCGTCTCATCCGGGCTATGAGATTATGAAGCGGCAGGCCAGAGGCTTTGGCGCCATGATCACTTTCCAGGTGGAAAGCCGGGAATTTGCGCTGGCTATCTTAAAGAAGGTGCGTCTGATCCGGTTTGCGGAGAGCCTGGGAGGCGTGGAAACGCTGATCACTTATCCGGCGACTCAGACGCACGCGGATGTGCCGGAGGAGATCCGAAAGAAAAACGGAATTACCGAATGTACGCTCAGGCTCTCGGTGGGCATTGAGGATGTAAAGGATCTGCTCGGGGAGCTGGAAGCGGTATTTGCGGAGATCGAAGAGGAAAAAGGGAAGTGATTTTTATGCCGGAAAGAAATCTGGATTTTGACCGGGTGATTGACAGAAGAAATACAGACTGCCTGAAATATGATTTTGCAAAGCGGCGGGGGATGCCGGAAGATGTGCTGCCCCTGTGGGTGGCGGATATGGATTTTCCGACGTCTTCCTATATAGAAGACGCCCTGACAGACAGGGTAAAGCATGGGATTTTTGGCTACAGCGAGGTGGGGACGGCTTATTTTAACGCCGTATGCGGATGGATGGAGCGGCGGCATGGCTGGTCGCCGCAGGAGCGATGGCTTGTCAAAACGCCGGGAGTTGTATTTGCGCTTGCAATGGCGGTAAAAGCATATACGGAGCCGGGGGATGCGGTATTGCTGCAGCAGCCTGTCTACTATCCGTTTTCGGAGGTGATCGTGGATAATAAGCGCCGGGCGGTAAGCAACACGTTGTATCGCGGCAGCGACAACCGCTATCATATGGATTTTGAGGATTTTGAACAGAAAATCATACAGGAAAAGGTCAAGCTCTTTTTCCTGTGCAATCCGCATAATCCGGTGGGGCGGGTGTGGACGGAGGAAGAGCTGGAAACGATCGGGGATATCTGCGTCAGGCGTCATGTGATCGTCGTGAGCGATGAGATCCATCAGGATTTTGCGTTCCGGGGGAAGCATCAGGTCTTTGCCAATCTGAAAAAGGCGTATGAGGACATCACGATTACCTGTACGTCCCCGAGCAAAACGTTCAATCTGGCCAGTATGCTGATCTCCAATATTTTTATCCCAAATCCCGTCCTGAGGCGGAAATTCCGTAAAGAACTGGACGCCGCGGGCGTCAGCCAGTTGGGGATTTTGGGACTGACTGCCTGCGAAGCGGCATACAATAAGGGAGAGGCGTGGTATCAGGCGATGTTTTCCTATGTGGCGGATAATATCGCGTTTGCCAAAACGTATATAGAAGAAAATCTCCCCGGCGTGCGCATGACGGAGCATGAGGGGACGTACCTGATCTGGCTTGATTTCAGGGAGACCGGGCTCTCCGCAGAGGAGCTGGAAGACCGGATTGTACACAGGGCAAAGCTGTGGCTCGACAGCGGAAAAATATTCGGGGAGAGCGGAAGGGGCTTTCAGAGAATCAATGCGGCGTGTCCCCGGAGCGTGCTGTCAGAAGCTCTGGAAAGAATCCGAAAAAATTTATTGACAAGACCTGTTTAGAAACGTATAATGTGTGGCATGGAAAAACATATAAAACCTATCAAATAAGTGGGAATAGTTAAAGGAGGAAATGATTATGAGTCAGATCAAAGAAAGCGCACTGGAGCTGATCGGAAAAACGCCGGTACTGAAACTGAACCGGTATGCGAAGAAAGCGGGCGTAACAGACGCCACGATTCTTGCGAAGCTGGAGTACCTCAATCCGGCGGGTTCTGTGAAGGACCGTATCGCATTGGCGATGATTGAGGATGCGGAAAAGAAGGGCCTTTTAAAAGAGGGCGCGACCATTATTGAGCCTACCAGCGGCAATACCGGGATCGGCCTTGCGGCGGTTGCGGCGGCGAAGGGGTACAAGGCGATCCTGACGCTTCCTGACACCATGAGCGTAGAACGGAGAAATCTGCTGAAAGCCTACGGCGCAGAGCTGGTGCTGACAGAGGGCGCGAAGGGCATGAAGGGCGCCATTGCAAAAGCGGAGGAATTAAAGGAAGAAATTGAAGGCTCGATTATTTTAGGGCAGTTTGTGAATCCGGCAAATCCGGCGGTGCATAAAGCGACGACAGGACCGGAAATCTGGGAGCAGACAGACGGAAAAGTGGATATTTTTATCGCCGGCGTCGGGACGGGCGGAACCATCACAGGCGTCGGGGAATACCTGAAAGAAAAGAATCCGGACGTGAAGATTGTGGCAGTGGAACCGGCGGGAAGCCCTGTCCTGTCAAAGGGAACGCCGGGGGCGCACAAGATTCAGGGGATTGGCGCGGGTTTTGTCCCGGAAGTGCTCAATACGGAAGTGTATGACGAAATTATAGCGGTTGAGAATGAGGACGCCTTTGCGGAAGGCAAAGCGTTTGCGGTGAGCGAGGGAATCCTCGTGGGCATCTCTTCCGGCGCGGCGCTGAAAGCGGCGGTAATCCTTGCAAACAGACCGGAAAACAGGGGGAAGACGATCGTGGCGCTGCTTCCTGACTCCGGCGACAGATATTTGTCTACTCCGTTATTCAATAATAATTAGGAACCGGAAGGATTTTGTCCGGATTGGAGGCGGATGTGAATGAAGAAAACAGAGATCAGGCAGGTTTTGGATCGTTCGCATGTAGACACGCTTCAAAAGTTGTTAAGCGATATGAAATTTGGAAGCGTCACACTGATTATTCAGGACAGTAAAATTGTCCAGATAGATAAAACGGAAAAATACAGAATAAAAGACTGACTGGAAAACCAGAGGTTTTGTTTTGACTGATGTGAGCAGCCGCATGAGGAAATATGCCGCTTTGCGGCCGGCGCGGCGTCATCAGTGAACAGACCTCTGGTTTTTTTCCGATTGGGATGCTGTAGCCGTTGGAATGGCATAGGTTTGCAAAACCGAAGTTGGCGGTTCGAATCCGCCCAGTGTCATTTCGTAATGGTTCGTCCGCGGGGGATTTTCCTGTTCGGGACCGTTACAAATTACAGGGAAAGAAGGTGCCGTATGAGCAATACATATAAGGAGCTGCAGAAATCTCATCCATGTTTCGGCGGTTACAAAAACAATGTGGGACGGATTCATCTTCCAGTCAGTCCGGGGTGCAACATCGCCTGCCGTTTTTGCGAGCGGGCGGTCAATGATGTGGAAGAGCGGCCGGGCGTGACGTCAAAAGTCATCACGCCGGAGGAAAGCATAGAGGTCCTGGAAAAAGCATTGGCCGTCTGTCCGGAGATTACCGTTGCAGGCATTGCGGGGCCGGGAGATACGCTGGCTACGGATTATGCCCTGAAAACGTTTCGCAGGGTAAAAGAAAAGTTTCCGAAGCTCATCAAATGTATGAGCACAAACGGGCTGCTCCTCTATGAAAAAGCGGATGAAGTGATCGACGTCGGGATCGATTCCCTGACCGTTACGGTAAATGCGGTGGATTCCGGGATCCTCGCAGAGCTGAATAAATATATTATTTATCATGGAAAAAAGTATGAAGGCACAGAGGGAGCAAAAATCCTTATCGAAAATCAGTTAAAAGGCATCCGGAAAGTGGCGGCTTCCGGCATCACAATCAAGATCAATACGGTGCTTGTCCCGGAAATAAACGGGGAACATATCGAGGAAATCGCAAAAACCGTAAAAGAAGCGGGCGCAAGCATTTACAATATCATTCCCCTGATCCCGCAGCATGAGCTGGCAGACCGGAAAGCTCCGGACTGTTCCCAGATTGACGAGGCAAGGACGAGGGCGTCCAGGTATATAGATGTGTTCCGGCATTGTCAGCACTGCAGGGCGGATGCGGTCGGCGTTCCGGGAAAATCGGAGTACGGCGATCAGATTTACCAGAGAAGGTTACAGAGTAAGGAGACATTTTCGCATGGTTAAAACGTCATCAGCGAATTTAGCGGAAGGGCAGCCGGAAACGGCGGGGTATCGGGTAGCTGCGGCGTCCAGCGATGGGATTGTCATCAACCGGCATTTTGGCAGGGCAGATCTTTTTTATATCTTTGAAGTGATGGGAAGGGGCAATTACAGATTTCTTGAAACGAGGACAGTCACGCCGGTATGTGACGGGGGAAATCACGACGAGGAAAAACTCCAAAGCAACATTGACAGATTCAGGGATTGCAAATACATTCTGGTCAGCAGGATCGGCATGGGCGCCGCAAACAAAATGGAACAGTCCGGCGTGACGCCAATGGAGCTGCCGGGCATGATCGAGGAATCTCTCGACCAGCTGGCGGTGTATGAGCAGCTGCAGCATTTATTTTAAGTAAGGCAGAATTTATAGGAAATGGAATGGAAAGGAAAGAAAGATTATGGCAGAGTTAAGACAGATTGCAATTTACGGAAAAGGCGGGATCGGGAAATCGACCACCACGCAGAACCTGACGGCAGGATTGGTCGAGCATGGGAAAAAGGTCATGGTGGTAGGCTGCGATCCGAAGGCGGATTCCACAAGGCTTCTGCTCGGCGGGCTGGCGCAGAAGACGGTTTTGGACACAATTCGGGATGAGGGCGAGGATATTGAGCTCTCCCGAATCATGCGGGAAGGGTACGGCGGAACAAAATGCGTGGAATCCGGCGGGCCGGAGCCGGGCGTGGGATGCGCCGGAAGAGGCATTATCACTTCGATCAATATGCTGGAAAACTTAGGCGCTTATACGGACGATTTAGACTATGTGTTTTATGATGTGTTAGGCGACGTTGTCTGCGGCGGTTTTGCGATGCCGATCCGGGAGGGAAAAGCAAAGGAAATCTACATCGTAGCAAGCGGCGAGATGATGGCTCTGTATGCGGCAAACAACATCGCCAGGGGCATTAAGCGCTACGCAAGGACCGGCGGCGTAAGGCTTGGCGGCATTATCTGCAACAGCCGGAATGTCGATCGGGAATTAGATCTTCTGCGCGCATTTTCCAAAGAGCTTGGCACACAGCTTTTGTACTTTGTGCCGCGCGACAACATCGTGCAGCGGGCGGAGATCAATAAGAAAACCGTCATTGAATACAAGCCGGATTCCAGTCAGGCGCAGGAATACCGCAATCTCGCGCAGGCGGTCATTGACAATACAAAGTTTGACATTCCCACGCCGATGACGCAGGAGCGGCTGGAAGAGATTCTGCTGGAGTTCGGCCTGATGGACTCGGCGGACGATTATCACATCTAAGGAGGAGTTTGGCACATATGGCAAAGATTTATGGATCGATCACAGAGCTTGTCGGAAGGACGCCGCTTCTGGAGATCGGAAATTATGAAAAAAAGCATGGCCTTCTGGCAAGGATTTTAGTGAAGCTTGAGTATTACAATCCCAACCAGAGCGTCAAGGACCGGATCGCCCTTGCGATGGTGGAGGATGCGGAAAAAAGAGGACGATTAAAGCCGGGGGATACGATCGTGGAGACGACCAGTGGAAATACCGGAATCGGCCTTGCGGCGATCGCCGCGACAAAAGGGTATAAATTCCGCGTCTATATCCAGGATCAGGTGAGTCAGGAGCGGTTTCAGGTGATCCGGGCGTTTGGCGGGGAGACTATTAAGCTCTCGGAGGAACCGGCGGTCGCAAAAGTGTTGGATGAAATGGACGGGGATTTTGTGGCGGCGATCAAGGCGCTGAAAGAAGAGGTTCTGTCCAAAGAAAAGAATATTTTCTTTGTCGATCAGACGTCCAATCCGGCGAACCCTGCCATTCACGAGGCGACGACCGGCCCGGAGATCTGGGAGGATACGGACGGAAATGTGGATATTTTTGTGGCGAACGTCGGTACGGGCGGTACGGTATCCGGAGCCGGAAAATATTTAAAGTCCAAAAATCCGGATATTCAGATCGTTGCGATCCAGCCGGGCGAAAATTCCCTGCCGAGTGAAAAAAATCCGGAGCCGGAGGAAATTACGGGCGTGCATCCGTTTGAGGGCGTTCCGGCGGAGCGGGTGCCTTCGACGATGAATTTACAGATCTATGACGAGAAATTTGAAGTGGAAGCGACGCAGGCTTACAGGGCGGCGAGGGAAGTGGCAAAAACGGACGGCATTTTGGTCGGCACGTCTTCGGGAGCCGCGATCTACGCGGCGACGGAGCTTGCAAAGCGGCCGGAAAACAAAGGAAAAACGATTGTGGCGATGCTGCCGGATACGGGGCTTCGCTATCTGTCCACCAATTTGTTTAACGAGGATTTTCCTGTTTAAAGAAAGGAGCAGGCATCAATCATGGCAATCAATTTAGAGAGTTCAAATGTAGCGACAAGGGAAAACCGGATTGGTTCCATC
>CANQQG010000030.1 GCA_947625875.1 uncultured Lachnospiraceae bacterium | reverse complement strand
CTTCGGCTCCTGTATTTCCTGCGCTTCCCCCGCGCCTTTTCTCTCTCCCGCCTCTGGTTCCGGCGCCGCCGCTTCCGGCTCTTCCGGCTCTGCCTTCTCCGCTTCCGCCGCCGGTTCTTCCTGCCCTGTGTTTTTCCGGTCCGCTTCTTCTTCCGGCTCTTCTTCCACCTCTTTTACGACCTCGGCAGCGACTTTTTTCAGCGTGGATTCAATTACGCCCTCCTCAAAAGAAGTCTCCTCCGCTTTCTCATCCGTTTCCTCTTTTTCAATCGGAATGCCCGCCTTGCGGAAATATTCTTCATTGATCCTGATTTCCGGCTTGATCGGCGTGAAGGAATCTGTATTTTGGGATTTCAGCTTTTTCCCGCCTTTTTTCTCTTCTTTTTCGCGCTCGATCTCTTTATTGCGGTCCTCGATCAGGCGCAGGTATTTCTCTGTGTCGACGAGCAGCTGCAGCTGGCTCTTTAATTCCAGCTGGTTTTCTTTGATCGTTTCGCGCTGCCGCTTCATGCTCTCGCGCAGTTCCTTATAAATCCGGTTGATCGCGCCGCTCGCTTCTTCCATGATGCCGTTTAAGTGGTTCAGCGCCTCGTCCGTATACATGACGGACGCCGCATAGATGTCCTCCGCCTGGCGGCTCGCGTCCCAGATAATCTTATCCCCTTCTTTCCTGTTTTCGCGCAGCGCCTTGTCGCGGCTCTGCTGCGTAAGCTCATACTCATCCATGATCTCATAAATACTGAGATTCAGCCGGTCGATCAGGTCAAATATATCCTGCTTGCTGACAATGATCCTGTCCGCGTCATATGCCTCGCTTTTGGAAATCATGACGTGGATATCCCGCAATACATTTTCCAGTCTGTCCTGTGAACTCATTCATACTCCTTTCAGATCGCTGCGAATGCCTGTCGGTTTCATATGTAAGGCATTTATTTTACAAATAACGGATCAGCTCCCAGTCTGTTTCTACTAATCCAAGCATAATCGGATTTTCTTCTGTCTCTTCCATGCACTCGATCACACGATCCGCATTTTCCTCAGAAACGATCAGCAGCATCCCTATACCCATATTAAAGGTCTGGCGCATCTGCCCGTCGTCGATGTTGCCGTCTCTGTGGAGCATACGGTATAACGGCGGGATTGTTTCCGGCCTGCGCTTGATGACTGCCCCATATTTTTCATGCAGCAGCGTATGCAGCGCCCGGTCAAGCCCGCCATGCGCCACCTGCACACAGGATTTGATCTCCACGCCTTCTTCTATTAAATGCCGTATGCTGTCCTGATACATTTTTACCGGGGAGAGCAACGCGTCCCCGAGTGTGCTTCCCAGCATATCATAATAGACTTCCATGGAGCCTTTTGTCAGGAACAGCTGTTTTTTGGCCTTTACATATCCGTTGTTATGCAGGCCGTTGGACGGCAGCCCGATGATCACGTCGCCGTCCTCCAGCTGGGACAGGCCGATTTTTTTCTTCCGGTCCACGATCCCGACAATAAACCCGACCAGCTCGTAACGGTCAAACGCATAATTATCCGGCAACTCTAATATCTCGCTCCCCGCAAACTGGAGCTGCGCCTGCTTACACGCGCGGGCGATCCCGTCCTCGATGACTTTGATCTTCTCCGCCCGCGGCCTGACGCACGATATGTTATCGTAGAAAAATAATGGCTGCGCGCCCAGTGCAGCCATATCATTCACACAGGCGGCAACGCAGTCATAGCCGATATCGTCAATCTTGTCCATCTCCATTGCAATATGGAGCTTCCCGCTGACGCCGTTTGCCTTTGACACCAGCGCCGGCTGCGTCATGGTGCGGAAGCTCTCCATTAATATTTCATTCTGCAATTTTTTTAATCCAAATTTCTCCCTCAATGTTCCTGCTCCTGTCTCCCGATCCCTTATATTCCGTTTTTCTTTTCTTCAGTGCAGTTGGGGTCTTTTCTTCTTTTTTATATCTCGATCAGTTCGTACTGGTCGCTGCCGAGGCCGATCTTTACCGCATGTTCGATACAGGATTTCCATTCGGTGTCCGGGTGCGTCATATGGAAATGGTCATGCCCTTCCCCATGGCGTCCGTCCGCTCTGATGTTATCGCTTAACACGCTGCCGTCGATCACAGGCATATTGTTTACCGCGTCCGCGCAGGCCACGTCAAGCGCAACCGGATCGAACGACGCAAACATACCGACGTCCGGAATGATCGGAATGTCGTTTTCCGCATGACAGTCGCAGTTCGGCGACACGTCGCAGATCAGGGACACATGGAAATTCGGGCGGCCCTGACAGACGGCAAGGCTGTATTCCGCCATCTTGCAGTTTAAGCGCTTAATGCTCGTGCCGGAATCCGCGGAGATCGCGTCTTTCGGGCAGGTTGCAAGGCATCTGCCGCAGCCGACGCATTTCTCATGGTCGATGCGCGCTTTTTTGTTTTCAATGACCGGCGCGCCATGCGCACAGATCCGGAAACACGCGCCGCAGCCGATACAGCTCTCAACATCGGAAACCTGCGGTTTTCCGTCATTATGCATTTCCATTTTTCCCCTTCTGGAGCCGCAGCCCATGCCGATATTTTTCAGCGCGCCGCCAAAGCCCGCCATTTCATGGCCCTTAAAATGCGTAAGCGTCAGGAATACGTCCGCGTCCATGATCGCCGCGCCGATCTTTGCCTCTTTTACGTATTCGCCGTTTATCGGCACGATCGTTTCGTTTGTCCCTTTCAACCCGTCGGCAATAAGCACATGGCAGCCTGTCGCATATGGCGTAAACCCGTTTAAATAGGCTGTGTCGATATGGTCAAGGGCGTTTTTGCGGCTGCCGACATATAACGTGTTGCAGTCCGTCAAAAACGGCTTCCCGCCGCATTCTTTTACCAGATCCGCCATAACTTTTGCATAATTCGGCCTTAAAAACGCCAGATTGCCATATTCTCCGAAATGTATTTTTATCGCCGCATATTTATCTGTAAAGTCAATCTCTTTCATGCCCGCCGTAATCATCAGCCTGCGGAGCTTCTGAAGCAGGTTTTCCTGAAAGCTTGTCTTGAAAGACGTATAATATACTTTTGATTTTCCCATTCTGTATCCCTCCTGAATCCGGTATAATAAGTAATTGTAGCATATTTTTTGGAGTTTGGAAAACTTTTTTACTGCAGCTTTCCAAATAATTCTTGTCGCTGTATAAAACACACTAATTTTACATTACATGAAAACACTTCAGATTTCAACTTGTTTTTTATTTTTATTGCGGCCTGACGGTTTTTGGCGCCGGATTTTTTACGCTTGTAATATGATGCGCCATGTGTTATACTTTGTTAAAGCAATTTTCGACAGCCGGTTTCAAGGCTGTGTATCTATGATTTTCATTATGAAATGAACGCCAGCTCCCGCAACAAGCCGATGGGCGGCCAGCTTCGGCCTCATTTCATTCGGTACGGATTTGCTACGCCCCAAAACGGGGGGCAGGAAATGTACCCTCTTATTTTTATCCAGACATGGAAATATGAAAACAAATATGCTATACTGAAATTCAGGAAGGTATGGCAGGGAAGGAGCGTATATGTCAGGAAAAGACATACCCGGCGCTTTTCGCGAAACAGAAAAAAGCGCTAAAACAGACGACGGCCTGCAGAATATCCCGATCGCTTCCAGAAACAGGAGCGCAGAGAAGTTCCGGAAAGCGAATCTTTCAGACGACAGCTTGTTTACCATCTGCATGAGGAACAGAGAGTTCTGCCGGGCGGCGCTGTCAATTATCCTGGAAACGGATTTTGTGGACATCCGCTATCAGCGGGTGCAGCCCTATTACCAGAACCTGCCGGACCTGAAATCGGCAAGGCTTGACGTCTATGCAACCGCGGCGGATGGGACGGTTTACAACGTCGAAATGCAGAAATTAAACAGTGACAATATGCCGAAACGCAGCCGGTTCTATCAGGGCGTTCTGGATCTCAGCAGTCTGGCTTCCGGAAAGACCAGCAAGTATAAAAACCTGCCAGACTCATATGTTATTTTTATCACAGAGTTTGACGTTTTTGAGGAGCCTGGCCGGGATGGACGCAACCGGAACAACCTGTACCGCTACACATTTGAATATGTATGCAGAGAAAACCCCCACGTCAGATTAAATGACGGCGCTGTGAAAATCTTTCTCAACACCAAAGGCGCTGTGAGAAACGGGGAGTCGGATTTATTGATAAACTTCCTGCATTATGTGAGTGAATCCAGTGACGAAAACGCGGCGGCGGACAAAAAACTGCAGGAGCTGCACCGGCTGTTGAAAAATATGAGAGGAGATGAAACTGTGCTGGCTGAATATATTAAAACGGATTGGGCGCGCGAAGAAGGGCGTGAAATAGGGTTTGAAGAGGGGCATGAAATAGGGCTTGAAGAAGGCGAAGACCGTATGGGCGTCCTCTATACTTACTTAGTCCGCGATGGAAGGATGGACGATCTGCTCCGGGCGTCTTCGGACAAAGACTTCCGGAAAGAACTCTTTGGAGAGTACAACATTTAATTGGCAGTGAAAATTTATTTGACGAAATGACATATGCTATACTTTTCTATCTGAAATTCGGGAATGGTATGGCAGGGCAGGAGCGTATATGTCAGAAAAAGACATATCCAGCACTTTTCGCGAAACAGAAAAAGCCCCAAAACAGACATCATAGAAACGGTTTCCAGAATATCCGATCGCTTCCAGAAACAAAAGCGCAGAGAAGTTCCGGAAAGCAAATCTTTCAGATGCCAGCTTGTTTACTATCTGCATGAGGAACAGAGAAATTTGAATATGTATGCAGAAAAACCCCCATGTCAGATTAAAATTGAATAAATTTTATGTATCATTACTTCTAAAGTCAAGCTTTCTGCGCCAAGCTCTGTTCCCTGCTGCATATCCCAACTTGATACATTCTTTATCCCTCGTGTATTTTTCTGCATTTTTCCGTATCATAATCTAAATATATTTTAGTACAAATATTTACCAAATCAAATAGTAAATATCTTTACTATGTTAATCTTTATGTATAACAGTTCAGTCCACAATATTCGCAAGATTGCTTATGGCTGAACTGTTACCTTTATTTATTTAATATCAGCACTATCAAATGCGGGGATGTATCATGGAAAAAATGATGTATGTACGGCGTATCAGGGATTTACGGGAAGACAATGATCTGACACAGCAGCAGGTCGCGGATGCCCTTGGAACTTCACAGACGATGTATGCCCGCTACGAACGCGGCGCAAATGAACTGCCGATCAGGCACCTGATCGTGCTTTGTAAGTTGTACCATGTATCAGCGGACTACGTGCTTGGGCTGAATAATGCGAAAACAAATCACTGACCATCTGACAGGCAACAGGCATTTTCCATTGACGTATCGCCATTCTCTGATACCCCCGGAATACTATATTTTTTTGCTTTCAATAAATAATAATTTCATTTTATCCTCACCATTGTCCTTTCTCTATTCCTTACAGTAATATTGAATCCGAACAATAGAACTACTGTATTAATACAAAATCGAGAGACTGTCCTCATTGAACTGTCTCTCGCAAAATTTACTGTTACCACTGTCCCGCGTGTACCCTTCTATCGAACTATATATCTGCTGGCAGCCTCCATACCGGCTGCTCGTTCAGCCTCATTCTGCCTTATTTTTTGCCGAATAGTCCTGTCAAGCTCTTCCATATGGCTACCGGGAATAACTACCTTTTCTGCTGGCGGTGTCTTTGATACAGCCGATATATAATTCAGTTTTACTCTCTTTATAGCCATAATCTTTTCTCCTGTTCTCCTATTCTCCTCCCGTGTCAAAAATATTATATGCTTATTCTTTTTGATTTGTCAATAACAAATTACGCATATTCCATTCTATATGTAACAGTTCAGCCCATAAGAGGTCTTGTGAACGTGATCCGCCCACAAGACCTCTTATAGGCTGAACTGTTACTTCTATATTATGCCCAATCTCATTGCTTATACTCTTTCTTTTTAATCTCTTCCGGCATAAACAAATTATGATTATAACCATAAAATGGTTCCCATTCATTTACTTTCTCGAACTCTATATCTCTATCAAAAAGTTCTTTCATATTTCTCTGACAGACAAAGATAGAATATGGGTAGTGATATAAAAGAACACTTTTAATGCCATCATGTGGAGAAGCTGTCGCGTCAATAATGATTTCTCCTATTGCCTTTCCTTCACAATAACTTTTTCTGTCATAAATTTCACAAACCCAGATAAATCTTGGAAGAAGCAGTCTGACATATCTCTCACGCACCTCGCTGTTTTTAGATTCAAATTTTGCAATTCGGCATTGTTTATAATTTCTGGATGAACACATAAATAATCTTATAATAACCGGATTATCTATCTGTCCCAAATCCTTACATATGCTTTGTATTCCTATTTTACTGCTTGCTAATGCCGATGTACATACATCATATGCATCCTGCGCCTCCAAAAACATCCTTTTATACAATGGAACCATCAGGTTATCAGGTTCATAATTACCCAGCATATCTTTATCAGTTACTTTATCCTTCTGTATCGTATGTTTCCATTCACAGATTTCATAAGGTATCCCGCCATCATCCATAATGATATAACGGCTGCACAAATCAGCAGAATCAACAAGCCATATATAATTATCTGTAATTGGATCGCATATTGCATATATCTTACTTCCAATTTTATCATACTGGATTGTCCCATGGCCTATACAGACAATAGAATGCCTCGTTTTCTCATCTATTTTCACTCCAACTGCAACAGGAAGCCCTGATTCTATATAGTAATGCATCACCCTTTTAAATTGCGATACATCTGAAAATAAATTCATGTTGTATAATCTGGGAGAAAAGCCAACTTCCGAAAACACCTTTGTAATCACAGAATAACCCAGACCTCTGGCTGGGAGATTGCGCTCATAACCATTCTCCTCTGTTATCCGTACAATTTCACTGGGCAATATGCTTCTATACTCCGGATATTTCCTGCTAAAATAATCCATCAGATTTAATATCGTAATTTCAGCACAAGTTGTTGTTTCTCCATCCTGCATGGAAAATGGAAATGCATTTATCTGCAATCTCAGCCCATAAATCGTTGCTGAATATTTTGCATATCGCAGAAAAACATCTTTTTCTTCTATAAAAAAATATGGACTTATCAAAGTATGCCCTATTTTTCCTTCTTTTAATGGGCGAATAACCACTGTTCCCATAAATCTTTCCTGTAACTTTTTTACAGGCAGCTTTAAAAAACTTTCTGCCGCTTCATTTTCAAATACGTTGCCTGAAAATAGAAACAGTCTCTTACAAAATCTGCTATACACAGCATGTTTACATGAAAAATGCATATAATAACTATCTCGATAAATTCTGTCAACATATGTTCTCTCTATTGCAATCGTAAGCGCCGTAAATTTTTTTAAAAGAGACGCCAGAATCCGATACGAATTATTATGTTCCAGTTCTTCTTCTGAATCTATATTATCGCCAAAGTCAAGTATATCTAATACAAAAGATATTAATTCTTCTGATGAATTGATAATTATAATATCATTAGCATTTTCCTCAAGATGATTAGCCTCATCCATTTCCGATAATGTACCTGTATCTTCATTCATAGCATACATCCCCTTTATCATGTTGTATCTGGTTATTTTACTAACATCCAACGTTCTCCGATTTTTTTAATAATATTTTGCTGTTCCAGTCTTGAAAACGATAATTTAACTTTTTCTTCATTACAGGTACAATTTTCATTTTGACCCATATATGTACATTTCCAGTTATCTTCCTGATAATCACATTTACCATCTTTGTTTTTTGTTTGAATATCATCCATACTGAAAATTCGATCTTTATTTCCCACACATAATTCAACAATACGGGAAAAGACACAATAATCGGCATCTTCAATCCTTGATATTGCAGCAACAACTACGAATATCAAATCAGCGCCGATCAAAACCAAATCAATGTTTCTCGAAAAGAAATACTTAACCAAAAACATATACGCAACATGCTGCAGCTCCTTCTCTACAGAAGTAAAATTTATAGATAAATGTGTGCTGAAAATTTGCCCTGTATACTTATCTTCATCGGATAAATACCAAATATCCAATTCATCTTTGCTAATCGTATTAACTGCCTCTTTATTATGATGGTTAATCATAATATAAACAAAATATTTTGCTTCATCTTTAGACATGCCAAAATCTTTATTAAGAACTTTAAGCATTCCATCAACTGTTCCCTTGATAACAAACTCCTGATTTTCCATTTTACCGCCGCCTTTGCTATAATTACCGTTGTATATCGCTGAATGTAAAGTGCATCTTCATCCGTTATGGGCTGTCTGCAAAAACTTTTCATTTACGCCACAAGAAAAACACTGCATAATATTTTACTATTTTATAATATGAAAAGTTTTTATTCTTTACCGTTGCGCTAAAACTGCCGCATCAGGCTTTTTTCCTGATGCAGCAGTTTTCATTTAAACATCATTCGACACATCGATCCGCACAAGCGCTTTCCGCAGCGCGATCTCCGCGCGCTTCACGTCCAGACCCGCCTCTTTCATCTTCAGGCGGCGTTCCGCACGCATTTTTGCTTCATTTGCGCGGTTTACATCAATCTCATTCGGCCACTCGGCAATCTCCGCAAGGAGCGTCACCTTATCGCCGAGAATCTCGGCAAACCCGGAATGCACCGCCGCCCTTTTCTTGCCGGAAGACTCCGTAATCGTGACAATGCCCGGGGCAAGCGCCGTCGTCAGCGGGATATGGTTCTTATAAACGCCGATATCCCCTTCTGTCGTTGTAAATTCAATCATAGAGCCTTCGCCGGAATAAAAAATACGTTCCGGCGTAATGATCTCTATCTGGAAAAATTTATTTGCATCTGCCATAACGTCACCCCTTACTTCATGCGGGCGCGTACATCATCAATCGTTCCGGCGCTCAGGAAATAGCTTTCCGGCACGTCGTCATGCCTGCCGTCCAGGATTTCCCGGAAACCGCGGATTGTCTCCGTTACAGGCACATACTTTCCGTCCATTCCTGTAAACTGCGTTGCGACAAAGAACGGCTGCGACAGGAACCTCTGGATCTTCCTTGCGCGGTTTACGACCAGCTTGTCATCCTCAGAAAGCTCGTCCATACCGAGGATCGCGATAATATCCTGCAGCTCCTTATATTTCTGCAAAATCTCCTGTACGCCGCGCGCCACCTCAAAATGCTCCTGCCCCACGATACGCGGGTCGAGGATTCTGGAAGTAGACGCAAGCGGATCTACCGCAGGATAGATGCCAAGCTCCGCGATCGAACGCTCCAAAACGGTCGTCGCATCCAGATGGGCAAACGTCGTCGCCGGAGCCGGGTCCGTCAAGTCATCGGCCGGCACGTAAACTGCCTGTACGGACGTAATGGAACCGTTTTTCGTGGACGTGATACGCTCCTGCAAAGCGCCCATCTCCGTCTGCAGCGTCGGCTGATAGCCTACGGCTGACGGCATACGGCCGAGCAGCGCGGAAACTTCAGAACCCGCCTGCGTGAAACGGAAAATATTATCAATGAACAAAAGCACGTCCTTGCCGCCTTTATCGCGGAAATACTCCGCCATCGTCAGCCCCGAAAGGGCAACGCGCATTCTCGCTCCCGGCGGCTCGTTCATCTGCCCGAACACCATCGTCGTCTTATCAATAACGCCGGACTCCTTCATTTCATAATAAAGGTCATTCCCTTCACGCGTCCTCTCGCCTACGCCTGTAAAAACAGAATAACCGCCATGCTCCGTTGCAATATTGTGGATCAGTTCCTGGATCAATACCGTCTTGCCCACGCCGGCGCCGCCGAACAGGCCGATCTTTCCGCCTTTCTGGTACGGGCAGAGCAAGTCTACGACTTTAATCCCGGTTTCAAGGATTTCAGCCGCTGTGGACTGTTCCTCAAAAGCAGGCGCTTTCCTGTGGATCGGGTTATATTCAACGCCTGTCGGCGGATCGATCTCATCGATCGGCTCGCCGAGCACATTGAACATACGCCCCAATGTATTTTCACCAACCGGAACACGGATCGGCGAACCGGTCGCCGCAGCATCCATGCCGCGCACAAGTCCGTCTGTCGGCCCCATGGCAATGCACCTTACGGTATCATCCCCCAGATGCTGCGCCACCTCGACAACAAGCTTTCCGCCATCCCTGCGGATGACTTCAATAGCTTCATTGATTTCCGGCAGTTTATCCGTAAACTTAATGTCTAAGACAGCGCCAATGATCTGAGTGATTTTTCCTATATTCGCCTGTGCCATTTTTTTCTATCACTCCTTTAACGTTATTTCACACGTTCAGGCGGCCATTAACTGATCGCCTCCGCGCCTGCGATAATCTCTGTCAGTTCCTGTGTGATCGATCCCTGACGGGCGCGGTTGTATTTCAAAGACAAATCACTAATCATTTCTTCCGCATTACTCGTTGCAGAATCCATCGCCTGCATACGCGCGCCATTCTCGCTGGCAACCGCCTCTACAAGCGCGCCAAAGAAAATGCTCGTCACGTATTTCGGGATAATCATATCCAAAGCTTCGCTCTCATTCGGCTCATAATTCATGATCAGGTTTTTATCCGCCGTATCAATCTCATCTTCTGAAAATTCCACCGGCAGAAGTTTCATAAGGTTTGGCTCATGCACGACCGTATTTTTAAAATGCGTATAAGCAAGATAAATCTGGCCGATCTTTCCGCTGACAAAATCTTCCAACACCCTGTCGCAGATCTCCATGGCGTCCTTATAAGTAGGGCTCTCAATAATATCCGAATAGTCCGCTACGACCTGATAGCCTTTGCGTTCCAGCGTTTCCTTCCCTTTTGTCCCGATCGCGTACAGCTCCACTTTTTCCTTCGGAAGGCCGCTGTTTTGTATCAGCTTTATAATATTGGAATTATATCCTCCTGCAAGCCCCCTGTTTGAAGTAATGACCACGATCGCAACCCTGTCCGAGCCATTCGCATTCAGATACGGATGATCCATATTTCCGGATTTCGCAAGGATAGACGTAACTGTGCGGTACATATACCTGAAATATGGATCCGTCTGCTCCGCATGAGTCTTTGCTTTTTGCAGTTTAACGGTAGAAACTAATTTCATGGCTTTTGTGATCTGCTGCGTACTTTGTATGCTGCTTTTTCTTCTTTTTATGTCCCTCATCGAGGCCATAACCATTCACCGCCTTACTTTATTTTCCTACCGGAATGACTTCTTGCACTCTTCAATCGCGCGGACCAGTTGCTGCTCTGTATCCTCCTCAAGCACCTTCGTTGTGCGGATCGCCTCCGGAATCTCCGGATATTTCGTATCAATATATTCAAACAGCTCACTTTCAAACCGAAGCACATCCTCTGTCGGAATATCCAGAAGATATTTCTTCGTCGCCGCATAAATAATGATCACCTGTTTTTCAACCGGCATCGGCTGATACTGCGGCTGCTTTAAGATTTCCTTAATCCGTTCGCCCTGTGCCAGCTTCTCTTTCGTATCTGCATCCAGTTCAGAACCAAACTGCGCGAACGCCGCCAGCTCGCGGTACTGCGCCAGTTCCACACGAATCGGGGCCGCGATCTTTTTGATCGCCTTGATCTGCGCCGCGCCGCCTACACGCGATACGGAAAGGCCGGCATTGATCGCCGGGCGGAAACCGGAGTTAAACATTTCTGTTTCCAGATAGATCTGGCCGTCTGTAATCGAAATTACATTGGTCGGAATATATGCGGAAACATCGCCCGCCTGCGTCTCAATGATCGGAAGCGCCGTCAGGGAACCGCCGCCAAGCTTGTCAGAAAGCCTTGCCGCCCGCTCCAGCAGCCTCGAATGCAGATAGAAAACATCGCCCGGGTAAGCCTCACGTCCTGGCGGACGGCGGAGCAGCAGGGAGAGTGTACGGTAAGCCGTCGCATGCTTACTTAAATCATCATAAATAACGAGTACGTCCTCGCCATTCTCCATCCACTCTTCGCCGATCGCGCACCCGGAATACGGGGCGATATACTGTAACGGGGCAAGCTCGCTCGCCGTAGCCGCAACAACGGTCGTATAAGCCAGCGCGCCAAATTCTTCCAGCGTCTTTACAATAGAAGCGACCGTAGAAGCCTTCTGCCCGATCGCAACATAAATACATTTAACGCCCTGTCCCTTCTGGTTAATGATCGTATCGATCGCGATCGCTGTCTTTCCCGTCTGCCTGTCGCCGATGATCAGCTCACGCTGTCCCCGTCCGATCGGCACCATGGAGTCGATCGCCTTGATACCCGTCTGTAACGGCGTATCTACGGATTTTCTTGAAATAACGCCGGATGCAACTCGTTCAATCTGGCGGAATTTATCTGTCTTGATCGGTCCCTTGCCGTCAATCGGCTGTCCCAGAGCATTTACAACACGCCCGACCATAGCGTCCCCGACCGGAACCTCAACTACCCTGCCGGTCGTCTTAACGGTGTCACCCTCATTGATGCTCTTATTGTCGCCGAGCAATACGGCGCCAACATTATCCTCTTCCAGGTTTAACACCATTCCGTACACTTCGCCCGGAAATTCCAGAAGCTCACCCTGCATCGCACTCTCCAGCCCATGGATACGCGCAATGCCGTCCGCTACCTGGATAACCGTACCCACGTCGGAAACTTCCAAATCTGCGGCATATCTTTTTATCTGCTCTTTGATGACGGAACTGATCTCCTCTGGTTTTAAATTCATGGACAATCGTCACCTACTTTCCACTGTTTTTGCCGTATTTTTACGACACCTGTAACTTTGTTTTTGATAATTCCGAGGCGAGCCTTGTGAGCCTGTTTTTTACACTGCCGTCCACAACCCTGTCTCCTACCCGGATTACCACGCCCCCGATCAAAGAGGCGTCTACCTTATAATTCATCTCAAACTGCACATAATCTGTCGTCTCCAGCAGCTTCCTGCGGATAGCGTCCCGCTGCGCAAGCGATAATTCCATCGCGGAAGTCACTGTCGCTGTGCCGATTTTCTTATATTCCTTCACGCGGTCGATAAAATACGCCAGGACATCCGACAGATCGTTATAATGCCCTTTTACGATCAGCATCGTCATAAGGCCGATCATTTCCTTCGACACGCGCCCCCGGAAAATATCTTCGATGATTTTCTGTTTTTCTTCTTTCACGATTTTCGGATGGTTCATCATTTTCGTCAGGTCTTTATTTTTCCGGACTACCGGAAGCAGGGCCTTTGCCTCGTCAAACAGGGCTTCCATATTTCCGGACTCCAAAGCCAGCTCAAACAATGCATCCCCATATGTTTTTGAAACTAACTTTGCCATGTCGAATCACCCATTTCTTTCAATGTTTCTTCTACAAGCGCATTTTGGATCGTCGTATCAATCTGTGCGGACACCACTTTTGCGGCCATCATGGACGCAACGGTGATCATTTCCTGCTTCACTTCATCCATCACACGATTCTTCTCAAGCAAAGCCTCTTCATTCGCATGCCTGATAATACGCGCCGCCTCCTGTTTCGCCTCATCTACGATACGGGCTTCATTTTTCAGCGCCTTCTGACGGGCTTCACTGAGAATCACTTCCGCCTCTTTTTCAATATTTTTCAGCTTTGCCTCATACTCAGCTTTCATCTTCGCGGCTTCTTCTTTATCCGTCTTCGCATCGTCTATATCGCTTTTAATTTTGTTCTGCCGGTCCTGGAGCATTTTCCTTACCGGATCAAAAAGCAGATAAGACATTACCAGAAATAATACAAAAACAGAAATCGCCAGTAAAACGGTATCATGCAATAACTGAAAATCAAGATCAAATAGTCTTGTCATGGTGAATCAGTCCAGCCTCCTTTCCGTCTTATTTCACATTTCCGTATAAATCTTATACTAATGGTTTTACGAAAAGCAAAAGCATGGCAACTAACAGACCATACAGACCTGTCGTCTCGGCAACGGCCTGTCCAAGAAGCATCGTAGACATGATGTCTGATTTTGCGCCCGGGTTCCTGCCGACTGCCGCCGCCGCGTGTCCTGCGGCGATACCCTGCCCGATACCAGGCCCGATACCTGCGATAACAGCCAGACCTGCGCCAATTGCTGAGCATGCTAAGATTAAATCCTGTCCTGTGATATTCATAAAATTTTCCTCCTATAAATAAATATAATTTTATATTATTCTGTTTCCAGCTGCTGACTGATAAAGGTCATTGTCAGCATACAGAATACATACGTCTGGATCGCCCCTGAAAAAAGGTCAAAATATACATGGAGCGCCGCCGGCCAGATTACAGCCAGATTTGATAACAGGCCGTAAACCAGAGCCATCATAACGGTTCCGGAAAGCACGTTTGCAAACAAACGCAATGACAGCGAAATCGGAACCGCGATTTCACTGATCAGGTTGATCGGGAACCAGATCGGAAGCCATGGCGGCAACGGGGAACACATATCCTCCCATATCTTCTTTGGCTTCTGATACTTAAACTGGCAAAAATGTATCATGACAAACGTGATCAGACCGAGCGCAAGCGTCGTGCCGTAATCCGCCGTCGGCGGACGCAGCCCGAACAGGCCGGAAATATTGCTCATCAGGATAAAAATAAAGATCGTGCTGATATAATTCACAAATCTCGGCGCATGCCTGCCCATCGCGCCTTCCACGACGCCGTCCAGCTTCTCGACGATCAGTTCCAGGATATTCTGGAATGTGTCCGGTATCTCTTTCGCATGCCTGATCTTTCTGTTTGCAGCAATCGAAAACCCGATCAGGATCAGCATTACGATCAGAATGCAGACGTGCGACGTCGTAATCCACACTTCATGCCCGAACAGCTTATAAGAAAACAGCCCATGGATCATAAAGTCGATATCCGCGCCAGATGACAACAAAGCCATATGCATCATAATTTCATCTCACCTCCCTTTTCGCCTTTGCCTGTGATATTCGCTATAACTTTATTTAACGCCGGCTGTAAATAAGCCGATATCTTTAAACCCATCACACCAATAAATGCTGTGATCAGATTACCAAGATCAAAATACATCATGACGAAAAATATAATGAAGACCGCCGCATAGCGAGCCAGCCCCTTCAGGGCGAGCCTTGATTTTAACTTCCCCTCGTCCGGGATATCAATGGACTCCGCAATCACAACGGCAATGTGGTAAGCCATCGCCATCGCTGTCAGAATCCCGATCCACAGCCCGCTGCTGTAGCGGAGCCTGTCCTCCACAAACCACACGCCGGTAAACTGGATTACAATGCCATAAACCAAAATCCCGAACAGCAGGCCCGGAAGCGCCTGATTTACACGTCTAAACATCTGACTGTTCCTCTGATCATTTCTTATCGTCCTCATAGATTTTTTTCGCCATACGGAAAATATTGCGAAAACCGGCAAGCGCGCCTGCAATAAAAAACGGGACAGTAATGGCCGGGACGTCAAATTTCCCGCCAAGCCATACGCCAAACAGCGTACACATGACGATCGGGACAAGCATATTCAGCCCAAACTGCATAACCATCGCAAACGACTGAAACACCTTCCGCCTGTTCTTCCGTTCGTCCCTCATTTCGTCCCCTTTCCACAAAACGCACAAAACCATTATTTACATTATATCATTTATGCACAAATTGTCTATAAATTTTTTTAACAGTTCAGCAGCCCCGCCAACTTTTTCACTGATTTATTCAATGTCTCAAAGCAGAGCCCATAAGCCTGCAGCGTCCCGCCATACGGATCCATGATCTCCAGCTCATCGCCCACAAGCTCCGTAAGCACCTGGATATTTTCCGGTATCGCATGCTCAAACAGATCCATGATCTTTTGTCTGTCTTCGCTTTCCATGACGACCACAAGCGTATCCGGCGCAAAATCTTCTTCCTCCAGCTGGCTGGACATATAATTTTCCAGCGTGATGCCGTTGCTGATCAGGACCGCCTCCACCTTTTGGTTCAGCGGTTCCGGAAACAGCACGACGATTCCGCGCGCCTGTATATCGATCTGCCGCTTCAGCGTGCATTCCTTCAGCAGCTCCGCGGCCATCGGCGCCCTGCTGACTCCCGCATCGTCCGCAAAAATAATCTTCTTATATGAATCCATAACCTACCTCAAACGCCCAAACATTCTGTTACACCCGGAATACCTGATGCCCCGCGGCCTTTAACAGCCGGTTCATAATCGCCTGTCCCATGCGCGGAGCAGAAAAGCTCTCCGAATAAATCATATCCACGCCGCGCCGGTCAAATTCCCGCAAAAGCCTGTACAGATTGCGGGCGATCGTCTCTTCCTCCTGCCGCCCGCCAATGCACAGCACAACGCCTTCCTTATAAGAATCAACGGTTTCCGCCGCCGCTATAATGCCGACCTTTTTCCCATCGGAAATATCCCGCGCCGCCAGCTCATTGATTTTTGCCGTTACCTTTTCCGCTTCCCCTTCCACCAGCAGCATCTCCGCCTTCGGCGCATAATGCTTATACTTCATGCCCGGCGCTTTCGGCTTTGCCCCTGTGTCCGCAGCCAGAACCGCCGGATCAAAACGCACTTCGCCGACCGCGTCCGAAAGCATCTCCTGTGAAATATATCCGGGCCTTAATATGACAGGCACATCCTCCGTCAGGTCTACGATCGTAGATTCAATGCCGATGCCAACCGCCCCGCCGTCAAGGATCATATCAATCCTGCCGTCCATGTCCTCATACACATGTTCCGCCAGCGTAGGGCTTGGACGGCCCGACGTATTTGCGCTCGGCGCGGCGATATAGCCGCCGCCCGCGCGTATGAGCGCGAGCGCCGTCGGGTGATCCGGCATCCGTACCGCTACCGTATCAAGTCCGCCGGTCGTTTCATATGGCACGCACAGACTTTTTTTCAATATCATCGTCAGCGGCCCCGGCCAGAATTTTTCCGCCAGAAGCTCCGCCTGCTTCGGAACCTCCGTTACAATCCGCGCCAGATCCTCCATACAGCAGATATGTACAATTAACGGATTATCTGACGGGCGGCCTTTCGCGGCATAAATCTTCTCCGCCGCCTGCGGCTGCAGCGCGTCCGCGCCAAGCCCGTAAACGGTTTCCGTCGGAAATGCGACAAGCCCGCCTTCCCGTATGATCCGGCCCGCCTGCGCTATGGCTTCTTTATTTCCATGATCTTCTTCAATTTTTATTATTATGGTTTTCATACGGAATATTATAACACGTTATGCAAAAATTGCACATACTTTTCCGCTCTATTCCTGCGTTTTTTCCTGCACATCATCTGTATTCCTTCCAAGATATTCAAATATTCCTGTGCGGATTGCTTTTACAAGCTTTTCCTGATACGCCGCTTCCGTCAGCTTTGCCGCTTCCTCCGGATTGCTCAAAAAACCGCACTCGACGATCACGATCGGGGACGCTGTTTTTTTCAGCAGGTAATACGTGTCATTTGCCTTTGCCTCCCTGTGGTTTTGCGGGTCAACCTGTTCGATCAGGCTGTTTTGAATGCCCTCCGCCAGCTTTTTTCCTTCCTCTGAACTGGTATAGTAAAACACCTGCGCGCCTTTTATCTCAGGGCTTGTATAGCTGTTTTGATGGATGCTCACAGTGAGCAGCGGACAATTTTCATCAATCATCTCACACCGCCGCTGCAGATCCTGCGCCTTTTTATTCTGCGCGCTGTCATCATACAGCCCCTCGTCCGTCTCCCTCGTCATGACAACCGACAGCCCCTTTTCCTCCAATGCCTCTTTTAATTTCAGGGCGATTTCCAGATTGATATTTTTTTCCAGCTCCCCGTTTACCCCGATCTTTCCGGAATCAAACCCTCCATGCCCCACATCGATCACGATACAGTCCTTCTGTTCTTTTATCTGCTTCCCCGTAACATACACCGCGCTCGTTTTCGCCAGTATACAGGCGCAGATCAAAATAATGACCGACATGATCAGTTCCAGCTTCTGCTTCAATTTCGTTCCTCCGGATATTTCCTTTTATTCCTAATTTATATGAAAAAAATATCGGGATAATCACTCTTATCCCGATATTTTCTCCTGATTCTTCCTAATTAATATACTTAATGACCGTATCCCATACGGATACATTTTCCAGCCCCAGCTTCCAGAACGAAGCGCCCGCAAAACCATGTTCTTCCATGACCTTTAATTTCTCTTCCAGCGACGTTGCATCCTCAAGCCAGATTTTATAAGTAACGCCGCCGTTTTCATACTGCGTATAATACTGCCCCATATCAGCCAGCCATGTTTTTTCCGCTCCGTTCGCCATCATCCGGCGTTCCGCTTCATCCATGCCGACCGCTTCACTCGAAAGCTCATACGGCACATAATCCTCGGACGCAGCCTCCACATCCGCCCCGTCGGTATCCTTCGGCGTTTCCGCCCACACCCTTGTATAAAACGGCAGTCCCAGAATCACCTGCCCCGCAGGCACATGCTCTTCCTCAATCATGGCGTCCGCCGCATCTCTCACAAAGCCAATGGAAGATACCGAGCCTTCGTCCGAGCCGGCATAATGCTCATCATACGCCATGATCACAAGATAATCCGCAAAAACCGCCTGTTCTTCCCGATCGTAAAACTTCGTATAACCCGAAGGGACATAATTGTCAACCGATAATACAATGCCGTTGCCCTCACATTTCAAAGACAGTTCCCGGATAAACTGGATAAATCCTTCGCCGACGGTCGCGTCAAGCTCCTCCAGATCCACATTGATTCCATCCAGGTCGTACTGAATCGCAGCCGCAAGGATCTGGTTCGTCAGGTTCTCCCTTTTGGAAGTGTGCGTTAAGATCTCCGCCGTACTGACGTCTTTATTTACCAGATTGCTGACCAGCCCCCAGACCTCAATGCCGTTCTCATGGCAATACTTCACATAATCCGTACTTCCAATATTCGCAATATTTCCTTCGTTATCGTTCAGGTAAAACCATGTCGGCGAGATCACATTGATCCCCTTTGTATTCTGCAGCACATTTGCGATATTTCCATTGCCCTCCGCAGTCGTCACCTGATGCCACGCCATGTTAATCTGCGTATCCTTCGTCAGATGCTGGAAGGATTCCTCCGCAAAGCTGTGGCTCTCCGTCTCCTCCGTTTCTTCCCCCAGCCGCTTATTTCTTACAAAACCGATCAATCCGTCTTTCGTAGCGACTTTCGTCCACTCCTCCATCGCCTCAAGCTTAATGACAACGTCGCCTTTTTCCAGTTCTTTTAAAATCTTGCTCTTGATGCCGCCTTTTACGCGCAGCTGCGTATCGCGTTTTATTTTAACATTTGTGACCGTTCCCCATTCGCTCTGCAGCAGAATACGGTCCGGATTTTCAAATCTCTCATATGTAAGGTTTGTATATTCCGCGACAAAATCCAGCGCCACATATGCCTGGTCCGCGTCGATCAGGACAATCTTATACGGCTTGCTGTCCTTTGCCTTGCCCATAAAAAAATCTTTGCTGTCCGCATACGCCTTTATGACATTGGCGGCTGTCGTGTATAATAAAACATTTTCGTTTGCATCCCAATAAAAGCGGTCGTTTAACACATCATGCACATACTCAAAATTCAGGTATACCGTACCGTCCTTTTCCATCGCTTTTTCTTCTGTCAGGGCGCGGTTTAATTCGATCGGGATCTCCCCCTCCTGTTCAATGCCAAAATATTCTGTCAGATCCTGTTCCTCTTTTCCCGGCAGATACTGCTTTACTTTTTTTCCTACGAACACCACCAACAGCATGACAACAATCAAAATCAATACGGCCAAAACCGGTATTATTTTTTTCCTCATTGCGCTTCCTCCTAAGTCTGTTCATGAAGACCGCACTGGCGCCTTCTCTCCATTTTCATTATAACGATTTATACGGGGATTTACAAGAATCTTTTTCGTTTGCCGCGCAAATGCCCATGCGAATATCCCGCCGCCCGCCATACGCATGAAAAGGCGGGAAAACTACCGCTATCCCCATATACGGTATCTTCCCGCCTTTTTCGTTTTGTATCTTATTTTCTTTTTATCTTATTTTCTTTTATGATGCAGTTCACCCAGTCCGGAAAGGCATTGAGGTTCCCTTTTCCATTTATGGCTGAATTATCAAATATTTTTTACTTTATCAAAATGAAGTTCTTTTAACACCCCCTTATCATACACATAATCCCTCATATATGAAGAATTTTCCTGAACACAAAGCGCATCTGTGACTGTTTCCGGCGTGCTCTTTTCCCCTTCGAGGAAAATCATGATCCCACGCCTCTGTATATTCTGCAGTTCGATAAATAATTGGTTTCTGTCCATGTTTTCACCTATTATCCGGTAAGCATTATGCAGAAGGTACCATTTGCGATTTCCTGCAATGTGATATAACAGGCCCTCATAATATCTTTACCAGATACTTCCTATTCAAATATTTCCAGTTCAGAATCATCTTTCTGCCCTGTCATATCTGACGGCTGTATGGCTGTATCATATTGTAACGTTTCCTCTGATGCACTCCTTTCCTGTTCCTGTTTGTATTTTTCCAGATGCTCTTCTAACAGGGCGCGTTTTTCCTGTTCATCTTCAAACGACAGCTCCTGGGCGACATTCGGATCCCATTGCAGCAGGTCAAAGACCTTTTCATTAACCGGGTAATTCTGCACAGCCGCCTTTTGAAAATCTTCTCTGTACTGAATGGCATACAAAGCAGTGTCCCTGTAAGAATTTACGTCAAATTCAGCTGCAGAAAGCCGCAAAATCTCTTCTTCCGTCAGTTCAATCCGTATCCCCGTAACCTGAGATGTTTCCGCATCCTGCAAAATCCCCTGTATCTTCTTATGTCTGACCACAATGTAATCCTCTCCATTCGGAAAAGAAATCCGGACGTCCACATACTCGTTTTCCTTTATCTGCTCCGGCAGCCGCAAGGACGTCACTTCTTTTATCCTCACGTCATCGGTACATACTTCCCCTTCATAAAAGAAAGCTTCCTGCACAATCGTCCCTTCCGCCAGAGCTGTCTTCGCGTTTTTTCCGACGACCCGTCCAATATCTGATATACTGCCGATCTGATCGGAAGCCTGCACTCTGACCTGCTGTTGCTCAAAATGGCCCTCTGTCAGCTTCTCCCCCGCGGCAATATCCTGTTTCAGCGTCCATACCGTCAGATACCGGCTTTCTTCTTCCTGTTTCTGATAATAACTGACCTGCTGTTTTAAATGCTCAGAGCTGTTATGCTGTCGGATCAGCGCCCCGGTAAGCGGCGCTCCCGTAATGCCCGCGCCGATCATTCCATACAACAGGATCATTTTTGTTCGGTATCTAAGAATAACAATATCCCCCTATAATATTCTCTGTAAAAATTTTATGTCTTCTTTTTTTAACAGGAATGGATTTTCCATATATGGCACAGCCTTCATATAAATACCGTACTTTTTCTGCATGGCTTTCCTGCTCCGCCTGTCGGCAGATAATGCAAGAAATTTCCACTCTTTATATTGTTCTCCGGCAATTATATGGGAAAAATACTGCTCATAAGACGCAATCTGCCATAAACTCAGGCTCCCAAGAACAATCTTCCTGTCGCAGCGCAGAAATTCTTCTCTTACTGTCCGGAAATCCGTCCCGAGATCCATAATAAAAACTTCGCCGTCTCCATTTAAAATATCCGGAATCCGCCCCATACAGACTCCCGTATAATAATGGACGCCAAAAAGCTCCTGCTTTTGATCCGCCTCTCTTTTTACCAGGCTCTCCAGATCTCCCTGTGCGGATAATTCTATCACTGCTGTTTTCCGGCCAAGCGCAGAACGGAAATAATTTGCAAGCGCAACCACAAAATGCGTCGCCCCGCAGCCGTTCCTCACGCCTGTAACGCCAATGCTCAGTTTCTCTTTCTTCCTTTTATATGAAAATCCATTCAGTTTTTCTCACCACCCTTCCTGCTGCAGCAGCCTGTGGAAAAATCTCCGCTTTTCTGCCGTCATATAAAACGGATCCGCATCCAGCGGGAAACAATATACGCGCCGCCCATATTCTTTTGCCAGCATCTTTGCCTGCGCATGCCTGCTGTAATTACAGATAAAAACTGTATTCCGGCGGAATCCTGCCTTCTCGAACAGTTCCCTCGTCTTTTCCATTTCCCAGGGCCTGCTCCCGGCAATAATGATCAGAGTTTCCTCTTCCTCTTCTAATATATCCTGCCATTGTGTCCCGCAATCCCGTATGTACAGGCATCCTGCCGCATCCTGTTGTGCAATCTCTCCGCCATAATATGGCATACCCCTGAACTTTTCGTAAACAATCAGTCCGTCTTTTGCGTAAAAGCCGCTGTTTTCCCTGACCAGCATACGCAGACAGTCCGAACCGTACTGTTCCTGATATATTCCGGGTCTCTTCTGCTGATTGAAAAAACAGGTCAATGCTATGGAAAAATGAGTGACGCCCACCCGCTTCTGCGTTCCTGCTACTGCAATTTGATTTCGGAGATGCTTTTTGTTTTTTAAAAATTTTTTCTGATCCTGCTGATTATTCTGATAACCGCTGTCCAAACAGGCTGACAGATCCGCTTTTAACGCCCCGACTGACGGATAGCGTCCGTCCATGGAAAATGCCGCTGCTTTGTCTATAAACGGTTTAAGAAAACGGGCCTCCTGAGGTGACGACTTGCCTGCCAGAAATTCCAGTATCTTGCCGACGCCATAAATATCCGTCCTGGCGTCACAGGCAATGCCCCTGTATTTTTCCGGCGGCGCATACCCGCAGGTCCCATAATTTTGGAAAGCATTTCCATTTCCGGTAATATAAGATGCAATACCGAAATCGACTAAAACGATACGTTCTCCACATAATATAATGTGTTCTGGCTTCAGATCCTGATGGATAACCGGATATGGTTTCCGTTCATGAAGATATTCCAGCACATCACAGATCTGCAAAACTATGGAAAGGGCCGTATCCATGGAAATACATTCTTGATGAAGCGCGAACGCTTCCAGTGATTGTCCCTGTATGTACTCCTCAATCATATAAAATGCTTCTTCATCTTCTTCAACATCATATATTATGGGGATACAAGGATGTTTCAGATTCTTTAGAATATCTGCTTCCAGAAGAAACTGCGGTTGTGCCAGATGCGCCTTGGGTATACGCTTTATTGCACGATAAACCTGCAGCTTTCTATGTTCGGCCAAATATACCTGACTGTTATTGCCCTGTCCGAGGACAGAAACAATCCGGTATCTGCCAAACAGATCTTTATTTTGAATGCTTAACGCTCCTTTCTGAATTAAGGTTGTAAGCATCTCCTGAAAAAAGTTATACCACAACTGACATGGTTTGGCAAGCATTTTTTTCAATTTGTGAAAATTTTTTAAAATTTAATGAAATAAGCCCGTTGACGCTTGACTATTATTCTGATTTTTTATATACTTTGTATACTCTGAGAATCAAATAATTCCGTTATTATAAATATACGTGAGGATGTGATTTTATGAAAATCGAAAAAGTAAGCGATAGCCAGATCCGATGCACCCTGACAAAGGAAGACCTTGCAGACCGCCATTTAAAAATCAGTGAGCTTGCTTATGGAACGGAAAACGCCAGAAACCTGTTCCGCGACATGATGCAACAGGCTTCTTATGAGTTTGGCTTTGAGGCGGACGACATTCCTTTAATGATCGAGGCTATTCCTGTATCTGCAGATACGATTATTCTATTAATCACAAAGGTAGAATATCCGGAAGAGCTTGACACCCGGTTTTCCAAGTTTTCAGATCCCGGTTATGACAGTGATTATGATTATGCATATGACCAGAACGATTCCTATGAGGCAAACAGCGCGAACGAGATTTTAGACCTGTTCCGCAAATTGCAGCAGGAAGCGGACGCAGAAGACGCTGCGCCTGAAGAAAAAGAAACGTCCGACTCGAATGACTTTATCCCTTTAGGGCAGACAGTCAAACGGGAGGCCAGAGAAACTATACCAAGCGCCCCTGCCATTGAGGTTCCTGTCGATCTGACAAAACTATTTCTAATTCAAAACATGGATACAATAACGAAAATCGCAGTTGTTTTAAAGAGCTGCTACGATGGCAGAAACACCGTTTTCCGCGATCCGGAAACACACGTGTTTTATCTGGTTGTGCATAAAAGCGCGCATACGCCGGAGGAATTCAATAAAGTATGCAATATTTTGTCGGAATACTCCACGCAGCTTAATTATACAAAATCCATGGAAGCATATTTCACAGAGCATTTTGACTGTATGATTGCAGACCATGCATTACAGGAGCTTGCCGCGATTTGATCTGTCTACCGCATAGATACAGAAAGCTGCCGGGAAACCGGCAGCTTTTTGTATCTATTTTCCGCGCATCTTATGCGCTTGCCGAAGCGTCTTTCTCTAAAAATTCATTGATCTCTTTTACAAGCGCTTCCGGATCGATCCCATGCACCATAGCCGCCTCTTCAATCGTCTCCATCTGAGAAGACGGGCAGCCAAGACAGTGCATCCCGATATTTAACAATACCGGCGCGATGTTCTCATTAATCTGAAGCAATTCCCCGATCATAGTCTTTTTTGTAATCTGCTGTGCCATTTTTATATCTCCTTTTCTCTGCTATATTTTTGTAACGGCCCGATGATGGAACAGTTACGTATATTTTTTGTTCTATTTACTATACTATACACTTTTTTCTATGTCAAACAGGCTGCTGTACTATTTTCCGTACATTCTTCTTAAAGTTTCCACTTGTATAATCTTCGGTTTTGTATTAGAATGTGAACAACGGATATTGTCCGTAAATAATCAAATCTTTTGAAGGAGGTACATAATTATGGCATACAAGATTACAGATTCTTGCGTCAGCTGTGGTACATGTGAAGGAGAATGCCCGGTAGGAGCAATCTCTGCAGGCGATGGAAAATATGAGATCGATGCATCTTCATGTGTAGACTGCGGAACATGCGCAGGCGCATGCCCGACAGGAGCGATCGAACAGGGCTAAGCCATATCATTTTTACAAAAGTCAGAACGTACAAAACCGCCGGGATACCGGCGGTTTTTACATGATTGTCAAATCCTGTCATACAGTCAGATCCGGCGCAAGCTCATTTTTATTTTTTCGCTGCCTGCGCTCCTTGCGGCTCAGCCGCTCTTTTTTCATCCTGCGCCTTCCATTTTTCCCTGCGCTGCGGATCGCTTCGTCTAACTTGCGGTAGCGCTCCTCCTCCTGCTCTTCCTGCGTGCGCATCAGATAATTCATCTCTTTAATGACCTGTTCCCCGACCTGAACGCCCACCTCCTGGCTCAGCTCCTGATTGTTCTCACTGACCGCCTTCCGCACAATCTCCGTCATCATCGCCTGAAACTGCTCCATCCTTCTCTCCCGCTGCTGCGCGCTGTCTGCAGCCGGCGCCGTTTTCTGTGTCACATGAACAACTTCATTTTTTGCCATGATCTCTTTTAAAACCTCCTTGCTGATATCCATGCCGTCTACTTTTTCGATCCGGATCGCGGGCTCGCCCTCCATCTTTTCCTGCCTGCGCTCCTTTTCATCCTGCAGGATCAGCTTGATTGCCTTTAACTGATACCCCCGTTCTTTCAATTCCTTTATCCGCAAAAATTCCTGTATGTTTTCCTGCGTATAGTAGCGGTGCCCAAGCTCGTTCCTCGGTATGTCCAGCTCCAGCTCGTCCTCCCAGTAGCGCAGGACGTGTGACTCAACTGCAACGATATTTGCCGCGTCCGATATCATATAACGTACCTTTTCCACTTCTAAAACCTCCTTCTTCCCTCATGCCGTCTCGTGAAGCGCCCCGCTTCTTCCTTACAGTATAGCTTACACGCGGTTATCATACAATTTGATTTCATCGCGGAAAAATGACACAAAAAAGCAGATACTTCCTTTTTTCAGAAAATATCCGCCATTTTTTTGTAATCTGCTGTCAGATCCCGTCCACTTATCAGCAAACATGGAAATAACTTTTTTACATGATCTTCCCATAAAAAACGTATACTTTTTAGTTGGCCATCAGTCCTTTTTCATATTCGCAAATTTCGTATACTGCGGCAGCCAGACAAGGTTCACCGTTCCGATCGGGCCGTTCCTCTGCTTGGCAATGATGATCTCCGCAATGTTTTTCTGTTCGGTATCCTTATTATAATAATCATCCCGGTAAATGAACATCACCACGTCCGCATCCTGCTCGATCGCCCCCGATTCACGCAGATCCGAAAGCATCGGCCGGTGGTCGGGGCGCTGCTCTACCGCGCGGCTTAACTGCGACAGCGCAACGACCGGCACATGCAGCTCACGCGCCAGCGCTTTTAAGGAGCGGGAAATATCCGAAATTTCCTGCTGCCTGGAGTCAGAGCGCCCCGAACCCGACATGAGCTGTAAATAATCAATGATGATCAGCTTCAGATCATGCTCCAACTTGTATTTCCTGCACTTTGAACGCAGCTCCGAAATCGAAATGCCCGGCGTATCGTCTATGATCAGTTTGGATTTCCCAATCGTTCCCGCGCTTTCAATCAGCTTCTCCCAGTCCGTATCCGTCAGATTGCCATTTCGCAACACCTGCGCGTCCACGCGCGATTCAAGGGAAAACAAACGGTTCACCAGCTGCTCTTTTGACATTTCCAGACTGAAGATCGCGGTCGCAAGGTCATTGTGGAACGCGACATACTGCGCAATATTTAAGACAAACGCCGTTTTTCCCATAGAGGGACGGGCCGCGATCAAAATCAGATCTGACGGCTGCATCCCCGACATACGGTAGTCCAGATCGATAAATCCCGTCGCAATCCCCGTCACATTTCCCTGCAGCTTCGACGCGCGTTCAATCCGGTCAAGCGCATTGATGACGATCTGCTTTATCGGCACAAAATCTCCGCTGATTCGGCTTTGCAAAAGCTGAAATATGCTTTTTTCCGTCTCCGCAAGTACGGTTTCCAGATCCTGCTTTTGCGCATAACATTCATTCTGGATATTATCCGTTATGCGGATCAGCCTGCGCAGTATGGATTTTTCCCGCACAATATTAATGTAAAACCGCACGTTTGCCGAGGTCGGCACAGAACCGACCAGATCGCTGATGTACTCCAGGCTGCTGATCTCCGGCGGCACATCTTTTTCCTTTAACTTCTCCTGCAGCGTGATGAAATCCACCGGCTCATTTTTATTAAATAATTCCAAAATCGCTTCAAATAAAATGCCATACTGTTTATGGTAGAAATCTTCCGCCAGTAAATACTCAGAAGCGGAAATAATCGCGTCCCTGTCCATAAGCATGGAGCCGATGACGGATTGTTCCGCTTCTACACTGTTTGGCATCGTTCTTTTTATCAGAGCTTCTTCCATCTTCTGTTATCCTTCAACTACATGCACTTTCAAAGACGCCAGAACCTTTGGATGCACCTTGATCGGCACATCAAAAAATCCAAGTGACCGAATCGGTTCCGCCAGCTGCATTTTCTTTTTGTCCAATTCCAGCCCAAGCTGTTTTTTCGCCGCCTCCGCGATTTCCTTCGTGGATACAGAGCCAAACGTCCTGCCGTCCTTTCCGGATTTAATCGCCACTTCCACCTGTTTGTCCTTTAAATCTTCCGCAAGCTGTTTTGCCGACTCTAAATTTTCCGCTGCAAGCTTGTCCGCGTGGCGGTTCTGTAGCTTCAGATCGTTTAAATTCTGCTTTGTCGCCTCAATGCCCAGCTTTTTCCGGATAATGATGTTCCGGCCGTAAGAATCATTGACCTCGACAACTTCACCTTTTTTTCCAACGGATTTTACATCTTCCAGTAATATTATTTTCATATTTTGATATCTCCTTTTTCTATCATTTCGTCCAGCAGGTTCCGTATCCTGCTCTTTGCCTCTTCCAACGTGCAGTTTGCAAGCTGTGCGCCCGCGATATTCGAATGCCCGCCGCCGCCGAGCTGCTCCATGATCTGCTGGACATTGATCTCATCAATGGAACGGGAACTGATAAAAATCTTATTCTGATAATCCGTCAACACAAACGACGCTTTGATGCCGATAATGTTTAACAGCTCGTTTGCCGACTGTGCGCTGATGACCGTAGGGCTGTCTACCTTATCCCCCGGGCAGACCGATATGGCAAACGCGTCGCGGTAAACTTCCGCGTGGCTGATCACCTCCGCGCGCGCCTTGTGCGCAGTCATGTCATTTCGCAGCATCTTGCGCACCCGCGTCACTTCCGCCCCGCAGCGGCGCAGATAAGCGGCGGCCTCAAACGTACGAACGCCGGTTTTCTGCATAAAATTGTTCGTATCAATCAAAATGCCCGCGTAAATAGCGTCCGCCTCACAGGAGGCGAGTTTGATATTTTCTGTGAAATACTGCAGGACTTCCGCGATCATTTCACACGTCGACGACGCATACGGCTCTATATAAGAAAGCACCGGGTTTTCCACAACTTCGTTGATCTGCCTGTGATGGTCAAACACCACAATGGATTTCGTTTTCTTTAATATGCCCGGACAGTCGGTGTAGCTTGGGCGGTTCGTATCGACGACCATGACGAGCGTATTGTTATTCGTGATCTCCATCGCCATCTCGCCGTTGATAAACATATCCGGCGGATAGCCCCTTTCCTCCGTAAAACAGTCTTTTAACGGCCGGAGCGAAGACGTCACTTCATTGATAACGATCTGCACCTTTTTCCCAAGCTCGCGCCCGGCGCAGTATACGCCGATTGCCGCCCCGAATGAATCGACGTCCGCGATGTGATGCCCCATAACGACCACATGGCCGCGGCTTTCGATGATCTCCCGCAGCGCGTGCGCTTTCACTCTTGCCTTGACGCGGGTGTGTTTATCCACCTGCTTTGTCGTGCCGCCGTAATAAGAGATATGCTCCCCCTCTTTGATGACGGCCTGATCGCCGCCACGCCCAAGCGCCAGGTCGATCGCCATACGCGCATATTCATAGTTCTGGTTATAGGTCGCCCCCGCGTCCCCAATGCCGATGCTCAGCGTAACCGCGATCTCGTTGCCCGCCTTTACGGTTTTGACGTCCTCAATCAGGCTGAATCTGTCCTCGCGTATCTTATCAAGATACATATGCCGGAATACGACGAAATATTTATCTTTCTCAATCTTGCGCACCAGACCGTCCATACAGGTAAAATATTTATTTACCTTGCGGTCAACCAATGCCACGAGCAGCGAACGCTTCACATCTTCAATACTGTCTAACGCCTCGTCATAATTGTCTATATAAACCAGCGCTGCCACCAGCTTCTGGTCGTCTTTTTCCTGGATACAGCGGTTTAACTCTGTCTCGTCATAGATATATAATGCGGTAAAATAGCCGTCACTGTCTTCTAAAGATACAATCTGGTTATCCGGCGATATAGCGGAAAATTCGATGCGCGTCAGCTGCGCGCGCAGATATTTCTCTTCCCATTCAAAGGAAATCCCCGCCGACCCCTCATTTTTCTGAAGCAGTTCCTTTGTAATCTGCGAGAATACAGAGGCGACGGATTTATGGTAGCTCTTTGTTTTCCCCGTCAGCTCGGTAAATTTTTCATTTACCCACAAAATCTTCCCGTTATAGTCAATGAGCGCATACGCAATATCAAATTCATTCAGCAGCTTTTTCTGCACCGTCCCGTACTGTGTCGCAAAATTAATCAGCTCCCGCTCAAACAGCGGCTTGTTTTTATGGTAAGTCGTGCAGACAACGATAAAATAAACAGCCGTAAACGCAGACGACATCAGCCCCGTTTCCAAACGATACAGATACATCGGGATATTCATCAGTATCAACAGAATGGTTAATAACATGGGCCGGAACATATAATTGCGCAGCCGCCCTTTAAATTTGATATTCTTTTTCATAGATTGCCTCCCGCATCAACCACAGTCAGGTTTATGCGCGCTGTCACGCGCAAACCCGCGCTTCAAAACCTTCGGTTTTTGGCATCCGCTGTGTCCATTATAGCACGACAGGCGATTGTTTTAAAGTCTATGTTGACAGATTGGCAGTATTTTTATCCTGCTGACACGATATCACTACTTATCCGTTTTTAATATTCCGATAATTTTCCTGAAAAATATCTTCCAGTACCCTGCGCCTTTCCGAATCCATATTGTACCGGCTATGAACCGGAATATCCATATGCTGCGGCAGCTCCGCTTTGATTTCAGGCGTCATGATCGCCCTGCCCACAACATCAAATGATCCGCCCAGTTTATGCCCAATGTCATACTTTGCCATACTTTCCCTATAATCCTTCAGATCTTCCATAGTGAGAGAACAGAGAAAAGAGAAATTATAATCGAACAGCGGGGCAAAGCCTGTGATTTCCAGAGATTCATTATCGAACAAAAAACCAAAATTGTTCAGATGGCGGTCGTGATTAAATACGATACTGTCCAGCAGGATCATACTCCGAAACTCTTTTCCATAAGGGGTATGATTGTCAAAGTACTCGATCAGGCCCGGTATGGTATACGTTTTTTTAGAATCAACGGCCTTGCCAAACGGAATAAAACCAACATCTTCTGAGGTGAACAGATCGCACCTTGAACACAGTTTGCCCTTATATTGCTGCAGGTCATATCTTGTGACAGAAAGCATATTCTTTCCAAGGTTATAAGAAATATTGGATGATATATATTCACAGTATGGCTCCAATCCCACGTTGGAAGCTCCCGAAAGCCCCTGCTTTAAAATATGGATGCCTTCGTCGTCCCGGATCCAGCATTTCGGGAATGTGCCCTCCGTAGTAAATTCCGGCGTGGTCGTGGAAAGCTGCAAACCGAACAGCCCTGTTTCAAAGGCCGTCCGGCAGGAAACATCTGTAAACTCGTTTTGATAGAGATTCACGCTTTCCCATGTAAGATCGCTGTCCTGTGGCCTCACCCAGAAAGTATCATTCAGGCCAAGCGCATGCGTAATTTGCAAAAAACCATCTGTTGTATCTATTCCCCATTCCTTCAGCCATGCTTTCATATGCCCCTTGTGCTTTGCATAATTTCTGCTTTCTATCCAGGAGCCTATATCAATATACCCTAACGGAACCGGAGCGGACAAAAGACATTCATTCCCAACCACAGGAACACCGTATTCAACTGTCGTTTCAAAAGATACGACTGCCTTATCCCTGTTCATTAAAAAATATTTCATGCTTAAACTTAACTCCTTTTCACTTCGCGCCATAAAAACGTGAAGTTGCAGATGGTATGTTGTATCTCATGCCTAAACAAAGAATATCAAAAAGACTGACCACCGTCAAGAACATAAAGCGCACA
>CANQQG010000029.1 GCA_947625875.1 uncultured Lachnospiraceae bacterium | reverse complement strand
CTCTCTACAATATTAAATAACCTTAAAATGCTTTAACGCATCTTTTTCTCTTCTACTTTCTCAGCTGTCGGATGTTTTCTCGGCTGTTTCAATTCTTCTACTGCATTCGGAGCGTCATACATCAGTAATCCCAAATCCCGTTTAACCTCTACGATATATGCAGTATATACCTTAAAGCCGTACTTAACCCCTATGTATTCTTATATCATCGTGTATGTAACTCGCTCATTCGGCTTATACGCTGCGGCTTTCTTGGCAATATTATCAAGTGGCACTTTCCCCCCGTCCTCGCCAAATTCGACTTTTACGTTGATTACGCTGTCAGGTTTTTGTGGGAAAGCATTACTATTGTCTCCACATGCACCGTCATCCCAAACTGATCCACTGCCTGCACCGCCCGCATCGCATACCCCCGCCCGCACAGAAATTTCAAATCCCTCGCCAGCGTCGCCGGATCGCAGCTCACATAAACAATCCGCTCCGGCCGCGCCCTGACAATCGTCTCCAGCAGGCTCTCCGCGCAGCCCTTCCGCGGCGGGTCCACGACAATCACCTGCGGGTTCCCATACGCACGATCCGTTCCGCCGTCCCCGGCTGCCCGGCCACCGAAGCCCGCCTGTCCACAAAACTGCGGCAATACATCTTCCGCGCTCCCCTCAAAAAATTCCACGTTCGTGATCCCGTTTATCCGCGCATTATTCCGCGCATCCGAAACCGCCTGCGGCACGATCTCCACGCCGTACACCCGCTTCGCCTTCCGCGCCAGAAAAAGCGAAATCGTCCCGATGCCGCAATATAAATCCCACACCGTTTCTGTCCCATGAAGGTCCGCAAATTCCAGCGCAAGATTATACAGCTTTTCCGTCTGTACCGGATTTACCTGATAAAAAGATAACGGCGAAATCTGAAACTTCACCGCCCCGATCGTATCCTCGATATAATCCGTCCCCCAGACCGTTTTAACCTCATCGCCCATGATCACATTATTACGCTGCCTGTTAATGCAAAAAGAAAGGCTCCGCAGCTGCGGGATCTCCCGCAGGGAAACCGTCAGTTCCTCCGCATGAGGCAAAAAACCGCCGTTGATGACAAGGCAGACCATAAGCTGATGCGAATAAAACCCATAGCGGATCAGCACATGGCGCACAAGCCCCCGCCCTGTCTTTTCATCATACGGCTCTATGTCAAACCGCCGCATCCAGCCGAGCGTCCGCTCCATAACGTCCCGGTTCAGCTCCGGGCCCAGATAACAGTCCGAAACTGGGATAATGCTGTGCGTCCTTGACGCATAAAAACCCGCAGTCAGGTTTCCGTCCTTATCCCGCCCAATGGGGAACTGCGCCTTATTCCTGTAACGGTAAGGGGATTCCATGCCGATGATGGGACGCATCGGGATCTCATCTTCCGCAAAGCCTCCGATCCGCATCAGGCTGTTTTTGACTTTCCGCTCCTTATATTCCAGCTGCTTTTGATAATCCAGCGCCTGGATCTGGCAGCCGCCGCAGCGCCGGTGCAGCGGGCAAAGCGGCTCCACGCGGTCAGGCGAAGGTTCCAAAAGCTCCATCAGCCGCGCATAACCATACGACTTTTTCACCTTCAAAACCCTGGCGCTGACCTTATCTCCCGGCAGCGCATCCTTGACAAAAAAAGCCATGCCGTCCGCTTTCCCAACGCCCATGCCGTCCGCGCCCAAATCCTCAATTGTCAGAGAAACCACATCATTTTTTTTCATATCACTGCTCCATACTCGTCCTGCGGATATTCGTTTCCAGCGAGCGGTTAAACCCAAGCCAATCCGTACTCCCCTCCGGCACGCCGCTGAACGCCTCCTCCATCGCCTCCAGCTTTGCGTCTATATTATCCGCAAAACTAAGCGCCAAAGCCTCCGCGATCGCCGGTTTTTTCGGCGAACCATACTCCAGCTCCCCATGGTGCGCCAGAATACAATGAAGCAGCTCGTTCGCCAGTTTCTGCGGGAAATCGGGGATTTCCGCGATCCGCTCCGACAGCATCTGCGCGCCGATCACAATATGCCCCAGAAGCTGCCCCTCGTCCGTATAATCATTCTCCGGGAAACGCGAGATCTCCCGCATCTTTCCCACATCATGGAACACCGCCGCCGTCACGAGCAGATCATGGTTCAGAATCCGGTACTGCCCCGCAAAACTCTCACACAGCTTCGCCACAGACAGCGTATGCTGCAGGAGCCCGCCGACAAACCCATGGTGCATGGTCTTTGCCGCGGAATGAAACTTAAACGCCGCCGCAAACTCCGCATCCCCGAAAAAGCCGTCCAGAAGCTGCCTCAAAAACGGATTTCCCACTTTGCTGATAAGCGCAAGCAACTCCTCATACATCCTGTCGGCATCATACTTGCTGACCGGAAGATATTCCTTCGGATCATATTCCCCCTCGCGCATCCTGCGCACACGCTTTACATTTAACTGCAGCGCTCCCTGAAAACTCGTGACGTCTCCCACGACATTAATATAATCCAGCTTCTCAAAGTCCTCAATGCCGCTCGACGACGGATCCCAGATCTTTGCATCCAGCGTCCCCGTTTTATCCTGCAGCGTCAGCGACTCATACGGCTTTCCGGCCTTCGTAACCGCCGCCTGCCTGTTCTTACATAAATAAACCTCATTGATCTTTTCCCCTTCGCGCAACGTTTCTATATAACGCATCGTTATGCCTCCCGTATTCTGTCTATTTTAAAACTCCCACTTCCACTGTACAGCTATATTCCCTGTACTTCTCACCATTCTGCCTGTCTGCTTTTACCTTTATGCGGTCCTCCGGCGAATGCTCCATCAGGCAGCGGCGGAAATCATCCATCGTCAGGATCTCCTGCCCATCCATCTCCACGATCACATCGCCGTTCTGCAGCCCCGCTTCCATTGCCGGGGCGTCCATCACCGCTTCTTTAATATATACGCCCTTTGGAACGTCATATTCCTCCGAGATCGCATCCGTCACCGTACTTCCGACAATGCCAAAATATGGTATCTCCTGCCCGTTGGAAAGCCGCTCAATGACCTCCTTGAGCTCCGATATGGAAACAGCCGTCAATACCCCCTGCGGCAGGCTCGCGTCCTGGAAAAGCAGCCCCACGACCTCGCCGTCCGTATTGATCAAAGCCCCGTTTTCCCTGCCGTCTGCGGCAATATCCGTTATAAACACCGTATGGCTGCGGTCCTGCAGCGTCGCAATGTCACTGATCGCCGTTATATTCCCCGTCAGGACATTCTGGCTACTCCCAAACATCAGCCCCAGCGCAACGACGATTTTCCCCGGCTTAACCGTCAGGGAATTTCCAAGTTCCGCCGCCTCAATGCGCCGCTTCGTCACATCCGAAACCTCCGACGCCGGGACGCTCAGCACCGCGATCCGCGTGTTTCCGTCATACTGCCGGATCTCGGCATTTACGACCTCATGGTTCACAAAAGCCACGCGTATCTCCCTGACGTCTGTAACCGCCCGGGCGTCTGTAAGGATCAGGAACTCCTTCCGGTTACTGGCAATAATGATCCCTGCAGCCTGCCCCGTTGCTTCCGAAATCGTATCAAACAGCCCTTCTCCGTCCGTAATGCCTGTCACCGTCACCATAAAACGCCCTGCCTCCGCGCCAACCGCATACAGTTCGTCCTGTATCTTCTGGTACGCCGCAAGGTCAAATGTCTGCCGCTCCTCTTCCGTCTGAACCGTTTCCTGCCCTCCCGCCTCTGTCTCATCGGCCGCTGTCTGTCCGGAAGGCGGCACGTCTTCGGCCGCTGTATCCCCGGCCGCATCCGTTTTCGTATCTTCGTCCTCCGCCGCGCTGCTCTCAGCTTCCGCCCGCGTGTCCTCCTGCTGTGTGTCATCCGGAATCGTAAATACCTCCTGCGGCTCTTCCGCAAACCACCGCTTCATTTTCGGCTGCATCATATAAAAAACAAAACACGCGACGACGCCAAACAAAACCGCAAACACTGTCGTCTCCGCCCCTTTCAGCAGCAGCTTCTTTTTATTCAGCGGCTTGTTCTTGATCTTTTCTTTGATAAACGGCTGTTCCTGTTTCTCCTTTTCCGGCATAAAAATCCCCTCTTTAAATAAATTTAAAAATAATTCCTATACCTCTCCTTTAAAGATTATACGTTCTTATACGGCTAATTTCAAGAAAATATCAACTTTTCTTTTATTTTTATCCTTTTCGGCGGTCGCGGAATGTGATACACTGAACGCAGACACAAACACAGCATAAGAATAGAAATGTTTTATCATGAAAGGCGTCTTCACCATGAACAAAAAAGTGTTATACACCTTAGAATATCATAAAATCACCGAACAGCTTGCCGCCCGCGCCTCATCCGGCTGGGCAAAGGAGCATTGCCTCCATCTGAAACCCATGACAGACAAAGCTGCGATCGAGCAGGCGCAGGAAGAAACCGCCGCCGCCCTTTCCCGCATTTATAAAAAGGGCGGCATAAATTTCAGCGGCATCCACAAAATCGGTTTTTCCCTCCGCCGCCTGGAAGCGGGCGGCGTATTAAGCATAGAGGAGCTGCTCCATATCGCATCCCTGCTCGACGCCGCAAAACGCGTCAAAACATACGGCAGGAAGGACCGCGACGATGCGCCGCAGGATATACTGGACGGCATGTTCCAGGCCATAGAGCCGCTGGCGGCGCTTTTGGGAGAAATCCGCCGCTGCATCCTCTCCGAAGACGAGATCGCAGACGACGCCAGCAGCCGCCTGAAATCCATCCGGCGCAGCATCCGCGGCATGAACGACCGCATCCATACGCAAATGAATGCCCTCTTAAACAATGCCACGACAAGGACGTATCTGCAGGACGCCGTCATCACGATGAGAAACGGCCGTTACTGCCTTCCGGTAAAAGCAGAGTGCAAAAACCAGGTGTCCGGCATGATCCACGACCAGTCCTCCTCCGGCTCCACGCTCTTTATCGAGCCGGCCAGCGTTGTCAATCTGAACAATGAATTAAAAGAGTTATTCCTGAACGAACAGGAAGAAATCGAAAAGATCCTCGCGGAACTCAGCAGCCTCGCCGCAGGTTACAGCGCAGAGCTTTTAAGCGACTACAAACTCCTCACGACGCTGGATTTTATCTTTGCAAAAGCGGAGCTGGCAAAAGACTATAACGGCGTCGCCCCGCAGTTTAACACCGAAGGGCGCATCCATATCCGGCGCGGCCGCCATCCGCTGTTAAACAAAAAAACCGTCGTTCCCATCGACGTCACGCTCGGCGACGAGTTCCAGCTGTTAATTATCACAGGGCCAAACACAGGCGGCAAGACCGTATCCCTGAAAACAGTGGGGCTGCTTACGCTGATGGGACAGGCGGGGCTCCACATCCCGGCGGGCGACCGCTCCGAACTCGCCATATTTGAAGACGTATTTGCCGACATCGGGGACGAACAGAGCATTGAGCAAAACCTGAGCACCTTTTCTTCCCATATGACAAACATTGTCAAAATCCTGCGGCACGTAACCCCGCAGTCGCTTGTTCTGTTTGACGAATTATGCTCCGGCACCGATCCGACCGAAGGCGCCGCGCTCGCAGCCGCCATCCTGTCTCGGCTACATGGGCTTGGCGTGCGCACCATGGCGACGACGCATTACAGTGAGCTGAAAATATACGCGCTCTCTACGGAGGGTGTGCAGAACGCCTGCTGTGAATTTGACGTGGAAACGCTCAGCCCGACTTACCGCCTGCTGATCGGCATACCGGGCAAGAGCAACGCTTTCGCCATCTCCGGCAAGCTCGGCCTCCCGGCCGACGTCATAACAGACGCCCGCTCGCGCATAACGGCAAATGAGCAGAACTTCGAAGACCTCATCGCCGAGCTGGAAACGAGCCGCAGCAGCATAGAAAAAGAACGGCTCGAAATCGAGCAGTACAAACGCGAGATCCAGCAGCTGCGCGCCCGCACCGAAGACAAACAGGAGAAACTGGACAGCCGCCGGGACAAAATCATACAGGAGGCAAACGAGCAGGCGCTCGCCATCCTGCGCGAGGCAAAAGAAGCCGCTGACGCAAGTATCCGCAATTTCCACAAATACGGCACGACGACTCCATCGGCAAGCGAACTGGAAAAAGAACGCGCCGCGCTGCGGAATAAAATGAACGAAACCGAGGCCCGGCTCGCAAAGACAAAGAAACAGCCCGCCGCGAACAATAAGGCTCCAAAAAAACTGCGGCTTGGCGATACGGTGCGGATCATCAGCCTGAATCAGAAAGGCACGGTATCCACGCTGCCAAATGCCAGGGGCGATTTATTTGTACAAATGGGGATTTTACGCACACAGGTAAACATCAAAGACCTTGTTCTGATCGAAGAAGACGCCGCGCCGGCCGCAAAGAAATTTGCAAAAACAGGCGCGGGAAAGATCAAAGTATCCAAATCAGCAAATATTTCACCGGAAATCATGCTGATCGGAAAGACCGTAGAAGAAGCGCTGCTGGAACTGGACAAATACCTGGATGACGCCTGTCTCGCGCACCTGTCATCTGTGCGCATTGTGCATGGAAAAGGCACCGGCGCGCTGCGCAGCGCCGTCCATTCCTACCTGAAACGCTCTGCCGTCGTCACTTCCTACCACCTGGGCGAATATGGCGAGGGAGACGCCGGCGTAACCATTGCTGAATTGTAACAGCTCCGCCCCTTCTTCATGATACGTGACGCGGCTATACAGAGAGGAGGCCCTTATGGCAAACAAACAAAAAATTTTAATCGTCGATGATGATATCAACATCGCCGAACTGATTTCTCTATATTTAACCAAAGAATGCTTTGAAACAAAAATCGTAAACGACGGCGAACAGGCCCTGCTCGCGCACCGGCAGTTCAACCCGAACCTGATCCTGTTAGACCTGATGCTGCCCGGCATCGACGGCTACCAGGTCTGCCGCGAGATCCGCGCCAAAAGCAACGTCCCGATCATCATGCTCTCCGCAAAGGGCGAGATTTTTGACAAGGTGCTCGGCCTGGAGCTTGGCGCAGACGATTATATCATGAAACCGTTTGATTCCAAAGAAATGGTTGCGCGCGTCAAGGCTGTGCTTCGCCGCTACCAGCCGGTAAAACCGGCAAACGACCTGCCGGTCATCAAGATCGTGGAATATCCCGGCCTTACGGTAAACCTGTCCAATTACAGCGTCGAGTACAACGGCAGGCCACTTGATATGCCGCCAAAAGAGCTGGAGCTTTTATATTTCCTGGCGTCTTCGCCGAACCAGGTCTTTACACGCGAACAGCTTCTCGATAATATCTGGGGCTACGAATATATCGGCGACACGCGCACCGTCGACGTGCACGTAAAAAGGCTGCGTGAAAAAATCAAAGACTGCCACAACTGGAGCATTGCGACCGTCTGGGGCATCGGCTATAAATTCGAGGTGAAATGAGCCGCATGAAGACGCTGTATTTAAAATTCCTGACGGGGTATCTGATCTTTGGGATCCTCGGTTTTATCTTTGTCTCAACCTTTACTTTCCGCGGCCTGCGGGCGCAGGTTGAAAAAAAAGAAGCGCAGGATCTCTACATCGAATGCACAGAGATCGCCTCCAACTATGCCTCCGACTACTACAACGGCGGCATGGAAATATCCGAGCTGTCGGAACACCTTGCTACGGTCGGCAGCTACCTGAACACCCGCATACAGGTGATCACTTCCAGCGGACGGCTGCTCGTTGACTCTGCGCAGGCAGATGTATTTGAAAACGAAATTACGGTCAATGATTTCAACATCAGCGACTTCGGCGACAGCTATTACCGGATCAGCGATTTTTACCATATGTTTTCTGCGCAGCGCCTGACCGTCTACGCGCCTGTCACGATTCATTACAAAGTGCGCGGTTATGTGCTGATACATAAACCGGTCTCTGACATCAATGATTTCAGCAACCAGCTGCTGAACATCAGCTATATCACGCTGCTGTTTTTGTTCCTGCTCGCGTTTATCATTCTGCTGATGTTCTCCCTGCTCGTGTACCGCCCGCTCCGCAGGATATCCGCTGTCGCGGACGCTTATATAGACGGGGATTTTTCACAAAAGATAAATATCCGCTCCAACGATGAGATCGGACATCTGGCCGCCGCTTTCGATTACATGGCAAATGAACTGAACACGCTGGAAGACGACCAGCGGAAATTTGTTTCCAACGTCTCCCATGATTTCCGCTCCCCGCTGACTTCGATCAAAGGGTATGTGGAAGCGATACTGGACGGGACAATCCCGTATGAAATGCAGAACAAATACCTGGACATCATTTTGTTTGAAACAGAACGCCTGAACAAGCTGACAAGCGGCCTCCTGGAACTGAATAAATACGGTTCGCATGGAAAGACGATTCTGGATATCAGCGACTTTGACGTCAATTTTATCATCCGCAAAACCGCGCTGACATTCGAGGGCATCTGCAAAGAAAAAAATATCTCCATTGAGCTTGTCCTCTCCGGAGAAGAACTGTTCGTTACCGCGGACATGGCAAAAATCCAGCAGGTCATCTACAACCTGACGGATAACGCGATCAAATTCAGCCCGCCGGGTTCGTCCATTAAAATCGAGACGACGGAAAAATATGAGCGGGTCTTTGTATCCGTAAAAGACGCCGGAATCGGGATTCCGAAAGACAGCCTCAAAAAGATCTGGGAACGGTTTTACAAGACCGACCTTTCACGCGGCAAAGATAAACGCGGCACAGGTTTAGGGCTCTCCATCGTCAAGGAGATTATCCAGGCGCATAACGAAAATATCAACGTCATCAGCACAGAAGGCGTCGGCACAGAATTTATTTTTACCCTTTCCCTGGCAAAAGAAAAACGGGGCTTATACCGATAAAGCCCCGTTTTTCCCGTTCCATCACAACATTACACTAATTCTATGATAACCTGCATAGCGCCATCGCCCCGGCGTGGCCCAAGCTTGATAATTCTTGTATAACCGCCGTTGCGTCCCGCGTATTTTGGCGCGATCTCATTAAACAGCTTTCCTGTAAGGTCAATCTTCTGCTTATCTTTTCTCTTATTCGACGTCACGACCTTACCATCCGGCCTTGTAGTCTCCGATTTTGTAACCGGATAGAGCACCTTTAACATCTGGCGCCTTGCATGAAGACGGGAAGGCATATCCTTCCGGATCGTCTTATCAACCTCGTCATAAAGGGAAACCTTCTTCCCGTTTACAACTTCTTTGATGCGCTTGCCATCTGCATCCTTGCGCGCAACTTTTGCTTTTACCGTAACCTCTTCGTAGTTATCCTTTTCACGTACCGCCATAGCGATCAGTTTTTCTGCGATCTTACGGATCTCCTTTGCCTTCGCTTCTGTCGTTACAATCTTGCCATGATAAAGAAGCTGTGTTACCTGTGATCTTAATAATGCTTTCCTCTGGTCAGAAGTCCTGCCCAGCTTTCTATACTTTCCCATTTTTTATTCCTCCAATTCGTGGTACATCCGGCAGCACACTTTGGGATTACCCACCGGATGCTGATATATTTTTGATACGTCAATTCGCCACTGAGAGCAGTACCGGGCTGCACTTCTTTGGAATTACCAACCCGGCCTTTTCCGGTCATTCATCACCCTGATTTAACTGAAGCCCTAATTCCTTCAGCTTCGCCAATACTTCCTCTAAAGATTTACGTCCCAGATTACGGACTTTCATCATATCGTCCGGCGTCCGGTTCGTCAGCTCTTCCACTGTATTGATGCCTGCGCGTTTCAGGCAGTTATAAGAACGCACAGATAATTCCAGCTCGTCGATATTCATCTCCAGAACCTTTTCTTTTGCGTTATCCTCTTTCTCAATCATGACCTCAGCCGTCTTTGCGTTCTCCGACAGATCGATAAAGAGGTTCAAATGCTCGCTCAGCACCTTTGCCGCAAGGCTTACCGCTTCATCAGGCTCCAATGTGCCGTTCGTAAACACTTCCAGCGTCAGCTTGTCATAGTCAGTAATCTGGCCGACACGCGTATTCTCAACCGTAAGGTTGACACGCTCCACCGGCGTATAAATAGAATCGACCGCGATTATTCCGATCGGCAGTTCCGGGCTTTTATTCTTCTCTGCGCTGACATAGCCGCGGCCCTTCGTGATCGTAAGCTCCATATACAGCTTCGAATCCGCGCCGCCGTTTAAATGCGCGATCTCAAGTTCCGGATTCAGGATCGTTATCTCAGAATCCACCTGAATATCCGCCGCCGTAACTACGCCTTCGCCTTCGAATTCAATGTAAGCAACCTTAGACTCGTTTGTACTGCTGGTATTTTTCAATGCCAGGCTCTTTATGTTCATGATGATCTCAGAAACATCTTCCTTTACGCCGGGAATGGAACTGAACTCATGCAGAACACCGTCAATCTTCACCTGGCTTACGGCTGCCCCGGGCAGGGAAGACAGCATGATTCTCCGCAGAGAATTACCGAGCGTCGTACCATAACCCCTTTCCAAAGGTTCTACAACAAATCTGCCGTATTTTTTGTCTTCGGAAATCTCATCAATTTCAATATTCGGTCTTTCAAAATCGAACAATAGCAAGCCCTCCTTTTCGGATTCCGTAGCGTTACATCAATTATTTCGAATACAGCTCGACGATCAGCATCTCATCTACCGGAACATCGATCATTTCGCGCGAAGGCAACTCCTTTATTGTGCCGGAAAGATTCTCAGAATCCACATCCAGCCACTCCGGAACCAGCCTGCCGCCTGTCACCTCAACGATATCCTTCATTCTCTGGAGACCTTTTTTCTTTTCTGCGATTTCAATCTTATCCCCTGCTTTTACAAGGTAAGACGGAATATTTACTTTCCTGCCGTTTACCGTCACAAACTTGTGGTCAACGATCTGCCTCGCTTCGCGGCGCGTCCTTGCAAAACCCATACGGAAGACAACATTGTCAAGCCTTGACTCCAGCATTGTCATCAGGTTGGCGCCTGTCATGCCTTTCATACGGTCCGCTTTTTCATAATAGTTGTGGAACGGTTTTTCCAACACACCGTAAATAAACTTCGCTTTCTGTTTTTCACGCAGCTGCAGCGCATATTCAGACATCTTTCTGTTTGACCTCTGCAGCGTCCTTCTGGACTTTTTATCATAACCAAGATAACTCGGCTCTAAACCGAGCGATCTGCATCTTTTCAGTACAGGTACTCTATTCACTGCCATCTTCGTCTATACCTCCTAATTAAACTCTTCTACGTTTTGGCGGGCGGCATCCGTTATGAGGCACCGGCGTCACGTCCCTGATTGAAGTAACTTCAAGGCCACATGCAGAAAGCGCGCGGATCGCAGCTTCCCTGCCTGAGCCAGGGCCTTTTACCATTACGTCAACTGTCTTTAAACCGTATACAAGAGCTGCCTTTGCAGCAGTTTCCGCCGCCATCTGTGCAGCATACGGAGTAGATTTCTTTGAACCTCTAAATCCAAGGCCGCCTGCGCTTGCCCAGGATAAGGCATTCCCTTCAGTATCCGTAAGCGTCACGATCGTATTATTAAAGGATGACTGAATATGTGCCTGACCACGTTCAACGTTTTTCTTTACACGCTTTTTTGTTACTTTTTTTGCAACTTTCTTAGCCATTTCTAAACTAACCTACTTTCTGAATATTTTTCACATCTGCTGCTTATTTTTTCTTATTTGCCACTGTCCGCTTCGGACCTTTCCTCGTCCTTGCGTTTGTCTTTGTCTTCTGCCCGCGCACCGGAAGGCCTTTCCTGTGGCGGATTCCGCGATAGCATCCGATCTCCTGCAGCCGCTTGATGTTCATAGCGATTTCCCTGCGCAGATCGCCTTCCACTGTCTGCGTCTCATCAATGACAGCGCTGATCCGTTTTACTTCCTCGTCCGTCAGATCCCTGCAGCGGGTATCCGGATTTACGTTTGCTTCTGCAAGGATACGGTTAGAACTTGTACGGCCAATGCCGTAAATATAGGTCAGACCGATCTCTACACGCTTATCTCTTGGTAAATCTACACCTGCGATACGTGCCATGTGTGTTGCACCTCCATAATTTTCATAAAATTCGTATAATTTGTGATTTTATCTCATTTGAAAATATTTCCTGCGCCTGTGCGCGCCGGAAAAACAGATATATGCAGCTCCGGTCGCCCGGCCTGAAATGTGTGCATATATCTGTTTTCCGAAAGATCCCCTGCGGGACCGGCGCTTTCTCCCGACAGCCTCTCGGTATTAAAGCCGCCGGGCACAGCAGCGCCCGCTGTTTATTATGAATCAGCCGGCTCCGTTTTCACGCCTCCGGCTGACAGCCGCACATAATGAATGCCGGATCGTATAAAAATACTTCCGGTAAATAAAGTTCCTCAGACAGCCTGTCTGCTTTCAAACAGCCGCAGATCAACCCTGCCTCTGTTTGTGCTTTGGATTTTCGCAGATAATACGGATTCTTCCTTTTCTCTTGATTATCTTGCATTTTTCGCAAATCGGCTTAACTGATGATCTTACTTTCACAGCAAATCCTCCTTTCTTACGCCTGTAAGCGTCAAACGATAAAGCTTCTCTGTGTTTTATTTTTGACGTTTTCAGGGGTTCATTCCAAAAGCGTCCGTTTAGTATTATATCATGCCATAATTTAAATTGCAAGGAACAAATTTGCAAAAAGACAGGGCTTTTTTCGCCCTGCCTTCGTCATTTTGTCCGTTTTTTACCGAATGAAAACCTCAATGGCATTATTCTATCCCCAGATACCGTCTGCAAAACGAAACCCCATGCGCTTCCAGCCCGTTCTGCAGCATCTCCCTGCCCATCTGCTTCAACGCTTCCGTATCCGGCTCCATGCTGTCTGCGAACGGCTCCTCACGCTCTTCCCCGTCACGGACAGACACATCATACAGCTCATACGCGTCATCCGCGGAATCCTCCGCAAACCGCACCTCAATGTCCAGCATGGTCGTCTCTCCGGCCTCATCCAGATAATGGCCGTAATATTCCATCAGCTGGTCATAGATGCAGAGCGTCGCCGCGCAGACTTTCTCGTCCGTCTCCAGCTCCTTTGCCGCCTCCAGCATACCCTGTATCTGTGGCAGCTGAACCAGCGGCATTGCGATCTTCCAGTCCCCGTAATAAGCCGCCTGCACCGTCACCATCCCGTCCGACTCCCGCTGCTGCGTAAACACAATTCGCTCATTTTCAAATTGATACGCACCCCTGGCCCCATGTATGATATCGTAGATTTCATCTCCGATACGTTCCGCCTTTTTTTGTGTCAGCAGGTCGCACCCATACACCTTTATGTCTTCCCTGCCCGATGCGCCGGCTTCGTCTGACGCGTCCGTTTCGTCCGCTTCAGAGTCAGTTTCGCCCTTTGCGCCCGCCTCATCCGTTTTGGAGTCGGTTTTTTCCTGCAGGAGCTCCGCGCCTGTTTCCGTCACTTCCCGCCGCCCTGTTTCCGCATTTGTTTTTTCCCTGCCGCAGCCCGCTGCGGAGCATACAAGCAGGGACATCATAATGAATACACAGATTTTTTTCATGATAAAATGCCTCCTTACCGTTTTCATGTTCCTGGGTAAGAATAGTCCCTGTTTTTCTCAGTTCATTCCATCCATTCCCCGACTTCTATACCTTATAGCTTTCAAGATACGCGGGTGCGGAATGGAATCATGCATCTGCCGTTCAAACTCAATCGCGCTTCTCCACCCGGATACTTTCCGCAATGTCTGTCACCTGGCTGTCGGAAAGTTCTCCGCTGAATAATTCCATTGCAATATAAACGCCCAGCTCCTTATTGCAGGACACAATGCCGTAATTGACCGATTCCGCCCCGCCCGTCATCAGCGCAGAGCGGTAAACCTTGCATCTTGCGACAGTCCCCGCCGCATCGGACCGTATAACCTTATAAGAATCCCTGACGTCAAACTGGAAATGGTTTCCCAATGCGATCTGGCTGTAAACAGCCCTCGGATCGTCCTGTGACCGGTCATATATATTATATCCGACGATCCCTGCCAGTTGTCCTTTTTTATTCCGTATGCCCGTATTGGAAAACGTGCCCGGGCAGGCGTTTCCGACATCCGCATCCGGATCCGCCGTCCATCCTTCCGGAAGAACAACGGATAATGAAAAAGCGTTTATGTCAAAAACGGCCGCATTATAAGTATCCCTTTCACGCAAATCACCCGGGAACAATATCGTTACCGGCGATCCTGCCGCCTCATAATCCCGGCTGTTTTTTACGGACACTTTGCAGGAAGCCCGGTAATCCGTCCCCTTCACATACGCCGTAACTCTGGCTGTGCCTGTTTTCTTTGCCGTCACCTTTCCCCGCTGCGTTACGGACGCCACCGCAGGCTTATTGCTTTGAAAAATCACTTTTTTGTCCTTCAGGCGTTTTAAGACAGACGCTTTCAGCCTCATGGTTTCGCCTGTGTTCAGCGTACATTCCGAACAGTTAAGGCGGATAGCCGCATTGCCCGCGCAGACGGGCGTTGCATATAAGACAAAAGAAACTGCCATGAACAGTGCGGCAGCCAGAACCGGCAGCCGTTTTTTATCTTCCTTTCCCATATTTCAAACATCTCCTTTCCTTGATTTAACCCCAAGCGCCCCATGAATGATTGCCATTGAGACGCCGATGATTACAATTCCAATGATTGGCCATTCAAAAATATATGCCGTTGATTCTGTATATCTCACCCCTTTTCACTATTACCGGCAATATTCCTCAGATCATTCCATGTAAGCCAGCTTTTTCTGCGCGGCATCCTGCTTCGCACCGAAAATCCAGATTAATTTATATTAAATGGCTTGTTTTAATCACATTATATTGCAGCCATTATATTTTGTCAACAATATATTTCTGAAATAGGTATTGAAATATAAATATTATTCATTTAAGCTATTATCAGTATACACGAGGATGGTAACGCCATGGCAAAAAATAAAATGTATATTCAGACAGCTCTGAAAAAGGCGACGATTGAGCTGCTTTTATTAAAGCTGTTAAATGAAAACGATATGTATGGATATCAATTATCACAGGAATTAAAGAAGCGCAGTGACGAACGGTACACGCTTTTGGAGGGTTCCATGTACCCGATCCTGTACCGTTTAACGGAAAGCGGCTATATTTCTTCTTATGAAAAAAAGGTCGGCATCCGCCAGGTGCGCATTTATTACCATCTGGAAAATTCCGGGAGAAAATATATGCTTTCCGTATACACAGCCTATCGGGAATATATTTCCCTGATTGAGTATCTGCTGGAATCGCACGAGGGGGACGTCTATGAAAAATTATCGGAACTTTACGAATAAAAAACCGGGTCTTAAACGGTATTCCCGCAGCATACATATAACATGGTGTGACTGATGATTCACTGGCAGTGAAAATAATATTTTTAACAGAACGGACAAATAGTTAAGGAGAGCGCTGACGCGCTCTCCTTTTTAAAAGGGAGATGTAAAATGATTACGATAATTTCTTTGTATTATAGCTGTTATTTAACATTTCCGCCCGTCTGTCCCTTAACGTCATCTCCGGTCATTTTTCCCATTGACAGTTTAAGGTTGATCTGGTCGCATGTTGTCTCGATCACAGTAAATTCAACTGTAACCGTTTGCTCTTCTCCAGCCTTTAATGATTTGACGTCCCCGCCATACCAACTGTTAGAAGGATCCATAAATGCCGTTTTTATCGCCCAGTCATTTTCTGCTTTTGCTTTGTATGTAAGCTTATACGATGCATCTTTTTCAACGTAAACGCTGCCGTATTCTGCAATTGTACATGCCAGTCTACTGTTCCTATATTACTGATCGTTACAATCGCTTTACCGCTATCATACTTGACAGAAGCTTTAGAACCTTTCTGACCTTTAAACAAATCCCAATTTTCTCCACTATTGGAAAAGTTCCCGTTGGTCAACAAATTCGTACCATCGCCGCCCGTTTTTTTACAAAATCAGATAAGGCAATGGTCGTTCCAACTGCAGAATCATCAGGTTTCTACTCTCCTTCACCTTCCTTCACCAGAACAAAATCAGATAAAGTAATGACTGTTCCGACTGCAGAATCCGACGCATTAACGTTACCGCCTGTCTGCCCATTAACATTTTCGGTTATTTTTCCCATTGACAGATTAAGATGGATCTGGTCGTTTGTTTCCTTTTCCACAGTAAATTCAATTTCAACCGTCTGTTCCACCCCAGCTTTTAATGATGTGACTTCTCCGCCATACCATCCATCAGGAGGCACTATAAATGCCGTATTTATTGCCCAATCGTCTTCTGCCTTTGCTTTGTATGTCAATTTATACTTTGCACCTTCTTCTAACTTAAACGGAATTGTATTCTGCAACTGTACATGCCAGTCCTTCACACCTATATTACTAATAGTTACAACCACCTTGCCATTATCATAATTGTCAACGGCTTCCGATCCTTCTTGCCCATCAAGCAGATACCAGCTCTCTCCACCTTTTGAAAAATCTCCATTCGTCAGCAGATTGCTCTCAGCAGGCGTTGAATCTTCCGGTTTTGAGCTTTCTCCGCCCATCTTTACCAATACAAAATTGGATAAAGTAATCGTCGAAGCAGCCGTATCAATCAGTACAGGTGGTTTACTGGAGTAATCCTTCATATGTCCCAGCGACATTTGAAAAACTGTATTTGTGTCATTTTCGCTCTGCATTGTAAACACCTTTTCAACAAGCTGTTTTTCATTTGCTTTTAATGATACATCTATTCCATCATAATAATCATTTTTCGCGCTCAAAAAACCTGCTTTTATAATTCGATCCGCCGTTGAAACAGCCTCAAAGGTAAGCCGATATGTGCATCCCTTTTCCAAAGTAACTCCAAACTGTTTTAAATACGCATGCCACTCGTCTGTACCAACGTCTGTAAGATCAAAAATAACAGTATTGTCTTTAAAAACCGTTGTACCTTTGGCGCCACTTTCATCTCCGCCTATATAAGCTTCCCAAGATGCCGCCTTTTGTCCGTCAGTTTCTGCAAAATTTCCGTTTTTCAACAGATTTTCCCCTTCCGGAACAGGTTTCACGGACTCTTCCGATTTCGAGATTTCTCTCAACACCAAATCATCCAGCGTTACTGCGTGCTTCTCTGCGGTTGTCCCCGCTATGTTACCCATCTCAAAACACAAAATTGTCCCTGAATCACTTTTCTCATCCATACGGAACTCGTATTTGTATTCACGAAGCTCAGGTTTAATCTGTACTTCTTCTTTATGATATGCCGTCCAGTCTTCTTTCCCCTCCGGCGTCTTATGTTCAACGCCATCGCGCTGGAAAGCCCACGTAATAGGTCTGTCCGTATCTGATTTTGCCTTGAAGCTGAACTCATACCATTTCCCTTGTTCAAGCGCAACGTCATTTTGCTTCAACTGAACATCCCAGGCATTTACACCCACTTTGTCAATGTCCATACAGAACGAGCCGTCTTTTATCACGCCTGATGCGCTGGCGCCATCGGCTACGTATACTTCATAACCGACCATCCCACTTGAAAAATCGCCGTTGATCAGCAGCCCATCTTCCTGGATGCGAACATTGTCAATGTATGCCGTGCCTTCCCCGAAAGCAAAGGAAAGAACACTTGCTCCAGTCGCCGTAAAAGTTCTTTTTATTGTCTGTTTTTCGTCCGTAAGGCTAAGAGGATAAGTCTCGCCTGCAACTGTAACGGTAACCTGCGCCGTCCCATGGGCGTCAAACATCAGCATATAGTCCTTTCCGCCCTGAATCGCCACATCCTGCAAAACAACAGCCTGCCCGTCTGCAGACGTTTTTACTTCAAGTTCGCGCAAATTGTTACTGTTTGTCACAGCCACCTGCGCGCCGTCCTGCTTGTCAACCGTCCAGTAATCCAGACGGTCAGCGCCTTCTTCAAATCCGCCGTTATAGACATAGTTGCCATCCGGAAGCAGGCTCTTTTCAACCTTGTCAGCCGCGCCAACCTTTTTAAGGCACACGTTGGAGATATGTACCGCCGCCGTAGAACCCTGATTGCCGAGGTTGAACTCAATCCTCGCATTGGCGTCGCTGTTGCTGTACATATTAAATTCATAAACATATTTCTGCGTTTCTGTCTTCAGTTCTACCGTCGTATCATCCAAATATCTGCTGTAATTCAGATCCGGCGCGGATATGCCCGTCTTAATGGTACGCGCCTCATCTGCGTAAGCGTCAAAGGAAAGCTCGTATTTTTGTCCCTTTTCCAATGGGATCTGCGGCTGTACCACCTGTACGCTATAATCTACAGCGCCTGCAGCCGTCGTTTCAATATGCAGCGCATTGTCAGAAATCGTCGCTTTCCCATCGCCGCCTTCTGCAAACATAATCGCCCAGTCCTTTTCGTCAACAAGACTCTCCGCCTGCGAAAAATCGCCATTGATCACATAGTTTCCGTCTTTATCCGGCTCGCGCAGAGTGATATTTCCCGCCTCCGGCTTCTGTACATTTTCATCATAGCTGTCTTTCTGATAAACCCTCACATAATCTACAACAAGCTGCGCATTGTCGCCAAACTGCGTCGTCTCATCCGGATATCCCACCCAGGATCCGCCGACTGCAAGGTTTAAGATCAGATAAAACGGCTGGTCGTACGGCGCCGGATAAGCCACTTCGCCGTAACCTGTCTTTTTCGTAAACCAGTCATTTTCCGTATGATAGAGCTTGCCATCCACATAAAAACGAATCTCACCCGGCTCCCACTCACAGGCAAATACATGGAAACTGTCTGCAAACGTGTCGCCTTTTAATTCATATGCCTTTTGTTTTTGCGTATGCGGCTCGCCAAAATGAAGTGTGCTCATCAGTTTATTTGTTTCCTGTCCCATGACCTCCATAATGTCGATCTCACCGCATTTCGGCCACTGCCCGTAAAGGCTCTCATCCGTCGGCATCATCCAGAATGCCGGCAAAAATCCTTTGCCCGACGGGACTTTTAAACGCGCCTCAAAACGGCCGTATTTATAATCCTGCTTCTTCTGCGTATTGATCCTTCCGGATGTATATTCGTATTTCGGATTTCCATTCTCATCCTCGCCAATTTCCGTCTTCTTTGCCTGAATGATGAGATTTCCGTCTTTTACCGCAATATTGCCGGACGTCTTATTTTCGTCTTCGGATACATACTTCTGCCACTCATTATTTACCCAGCCCGGCTCATGGGCTTCATAGCTCCAGTTTTCCGTATTCAGGCTGTCGCCGTCAAAATTGTCTTCCCATTTCAGCGTATAGCCTGCAAGCGGATCCGTCGATGCGCCCGGCGACGGAGGCAAAACGAATGACGGTGAAGAAGATGATGAGTTGCCGCCAGATGGTTCTGTTGCCGGCGTTTTATCATCCGGTTTTTCCTGTTCCGAATCGTTTTCTTTTACGTTCACTACGGTATTCTGCACACCGTCTTTCACTGTTACAGCTGAAGCGTCCACATTCTCCATAGCGACAGACACATTATCCGCTTCAACCTGAATGGATTCCGCTTTGCCTTCCCCGGACACCTCCACATCTTTTGCCTGAATGACGAGATTCGTAACCGCGCTCTCTTTATTAATGATTATGCTGACTTTTTCCGCATCTTCCTTAACAGTCACATTCTCCATTATCGCATTTTCCAGATTTACACTTAAATTGGAGCCTTTTACAAGCAGGTTTTTTACAGTTCCGATGATCTTGATGTCTTTCGAGTTCTGCTCAACAGACACATTTGAAACCACTGCGCTGTCTTCAATCTTCAGGCTTACCGCATTATAAACCTGTTTCACGACCACATCTGACAGTTTTGTCGTTCCCTTAATGATGATGGAATTTTCTCCGCCTCCGCGGATTACCGTCTTTCCCGTCACCGTTACATTTTCCAGCGTCACTTCTCCGTCGCCAACGCCGTCGCCAATGACCAGCGCGCCCTTTACTGTCACGTCTTTCAGCGTCACGCCCGGCTTATTAATGACAACATTGCCTTCCTTTACCTTTGACGCAGACTTGCTGATAACATTTGGCGCCACAGTGTTCAGCCAGGATGTAAGCTGCGTTTTTGTGATGCGCGATCCTGCGTTTTTATTGCCCAGAATCTCCTTCTTTGACAGTCCTGTCGCCCTTGCAAGCACGACTGCCGCATAATTGTAAGTCGCCTTCAGATTCGGGCCAAGCTTTCCGGCCTTTGTCGGCGCGATCAGCCCCGCACGCATAGCCGCCGCCATTTTTCGGTAATAGGCGTCCGTCTTTTTTACGTCTTTGACCTCGTGAATCTTCTTTGTCACCTTCGTCGCTCCGACCATCTGATCAATGGCCGTAATGACATCCGCGCGTGTCGCATATTCTTTTTTTGCTGCCGCACGATTGGTCTGTTTTGCGAATACCGGCCCCGCCTGTGATATCGGCACAAGCATAACGGCAAGCATCAGCGCCAGTATCCTGCTCCATAAGTTACTTTTTTTCCGTCCCATATGATAAGCTCCTTTCTTTTTTATTTTTATTTAACTTTATACAAAATACACAAAAATATATATCATATTTATTTTAATTTTATAAAAACGATGATATATTTCAAACCGCAAAAGTCATTTTTATCACAAAAAATTTCATTGCATATACGCCGATTATTTTCTATAATGGAAACATCATAAACAAGAAAGGATTTGCCATGATTCGTTCAATTTTAATCTTACTGTTTGTCCTTTTATTTTTTATTGTGAGCATCCCGATCTGGGGCGTCACGTGGATCATCGGGCGTTTCAGCCCATATCGGCAGGACATCATCTGCCTGCGCTGCGTACAGTTTGCGTTCAAAGTAATCCTGTTTCTCTCGGGCGTAAAGACAGAAGTGCGCGGCGAGGAGCATGTGCCGAAAGACGAAGCCGTCCTGTATATCGGCAACCACCGCAGCTATTTTGACATCATCATTACGTATGCGCGCTGCCCGCGCCTGACTGGCTATGTAGCCAAGGATTCTATACAGAAAGTGCCTTTTTTAAACGTATGGATGCGGCGCCTGCACTGCCTGTTTTTGAACCGCGAAAACATCAAAGAAGGACTGAAAATGATACTGGCCGGCGTGGAACAGATCCAGCAGGGTATTTCCATGTGCATTTTTCCGGAAGGCACGCGCAGCACGGCCGCAATCGAAACGGAAATGCTGCCATTTAAAGAAGGCAGCCTGAAAATGGCGGAAAAGACCGGGTGCGCGATCATTCCGATGGCTCTGACGCATACGGCGGATATTTTTGAAAAACATCTCCCGTTTGTACACCGCACGCACGTAACGCTTTCATACGGCGAGCCAATCTATCCCAAAGATCTGGACAAAGAGCAGCGGAAACATATCGGGGCTTATACGCAGGGAATCATACTTGAAATGCTCAAAGAAGACCTGCAGAGGCAGGCATAACAGAAACGGGGCTGTTTTCACAGCCCCGTTTTCTATTGAACTAAGTCGTTATGATCTGTTCGACCACTTCCTGAAAACCCATAAAATGAGACGCCTTTACCAGCACCGCGTCCCCAACCTTTAAATACGGGAGCAGGCTCTTTAGCATCGCGTCCCTTGTTGCAAACGTATGGATCTCCACTGCGCTGCCCGCATATTCCTTTGCGCCGCGCGCGATCTCCTGCGCCAGCGTCCCGACGCAGAACAGAACCTGGATATTCTGCTTCGCCAGATGTACGCCGACGCCATAATGCATCACGCCCTCATTTTCCCCCAGCTCACCCATATCGCCAAGCACTGCGATCGTGCGGCCCTTTGCCGTCGCCAGCACATCCAGCGACGCTTTCATGGAAACCGGGTTCGCATTATAGCAGTCGTCAATGATGATCTTGCCATTCACCTCGATCAGGTTCGTGCGGCCGTCGATCATATGCACCGATTCAATGCCCGCCTTTATCTCCTCAGAAGTCAGCCCGAGGCATTTCCCGACTGCCGCGGCTGCAAGCGCATTATATACATTGTGTCTGCCCGGAATCGGAACGACTGCCGTAAAGGAGCTGCCGTCCATGCAGATCTTCATGCGGACGCCTTTTAAGCCCATCTCTTCCAGATGCGATGCGTACAGGTTTTTCCTTTCATAAACCGCTTCCTCCGGCTTTTCTTTCCCGATGCCATAGAACACCGGCTTTTTCCCCATAACCTCCGATATCGTACAGAGTTTATCATCATCGCCGTTTAAAACGATATCCGCCTGCCCCTGCAGGTGGTCAAACATCTCTGTTTTCGCCCTGAGGATGCCGTCCCGCGTCTTCAGATTTTCCAGATGGCACAGCCCGATATTGGTTATGACCGCAATATCCGGACGCGAAACAGCCGCCAGCCTGTGCATTTCGTTAAATTCGGAGATCCCCATCTCCAGCACAGCCACTTCATGCTCCTCCCGAATCTTAAAGATCGTAAGGGGCAGGCCGATCTCATTATTGAAATTGCCCTCTGTTTTATGTACTTTATATTTCTGCGAAAGGACGGACGCGACCATTTCTTTCGTACTCGTCTTCCCGACGCTCCCGCTTATGCCGACTACCCGGATATCCAGCACACTGCGGTAATATGCCGCCAGGTCTTTCAACGCCTGATACGTCGATTCAACGCGGATATACGGGCCCTTCGGCACGTTCAGCTCCTGTTCGCAGATAACCGCCAGCGCGCCTTCCTCAAAAACCTGGTCTATAAACTGATGGCCATCTGCGCGCTCCCCCTTTAGCGCCACAAACACAAAATTATCCTGCACCTTGCGGCTGTCGATGACAATCCCTTCCGCTTCCAGAAACTGCATGGCGTTTCCGCCAACCAGCGTCCCGCGGCACGCCTTCGCCATTGCCTCCAATGTCATACCCTTCATATTAAAATACCCCTCTGCCTTTTCTGCTCATATTTACTGAAACTTTTCCATGGAAATCTGTATAATCTTCTCGCACAGCGCAGCGTAATCCATTCCCATCGCCTGCGCCTCCTGCGGAAGCAGGCTTGTCGGCGTCATGCCGGGCAATGTATTCGCCTCCAGGCAATACAGGTTTTCCTGCGCGTCCAAAAGGAAATCCATGCGCGCATAAGTATCCAGCCCCGCCGCTTTCGCCGCCTCCACCGCGTATGCCTGCATTTTTGACGCAATCTGCGGCGGCAGGTCCGCCGGGCAGGTCTCTATGGCGCTGCCCGCCTGATATTTATTTTTGTAATCATAAAAACCCTCTATCGGCGCGATCTCAATGACCGGCAGGGCTTCATACCCGATCACGCCGACCGAAAACTCACGCCCTTTTATATATTCCTCCACCAGAACTTCTTCTTCCCAGCGGAATGCTTCTTCTAACGCCGCCTCATATTCCTCCTGCGTGTGCGCGATTGACACGCCAATGCTCGACCCCCCGCAGCATGGCTTTATCACGCAGGGAAACGCAAGCCCCGTCTCCGCGATATCCGCCGTTTGCGCGGACTTTTTCATGGAAATGCCTCTCGGCGTTGGAATGCCATGCATCGCATAGATCTGTTTGCTGATCTCTTTATTCATGGAAACCGCGCTGCCCAGGCAGCCGCTGCCTGTATAACGGACGCCAAACAGGTCAAATACCGCCTGTACTTTGCCGTTTTCCCCGTCCTCTCCATGCAGCGCCATAAATACAATGTCCGCCATGCGGCAGAGCTTTAAAACATTCGGGCCAAAAAAAATGCCTGAATCATCTTTGCGCATCGCCTTTACCTTTGCAATATCCGGCGCAGTCTGCATGATCGCCGCCGCCTGCGCGCCCGCTTCGCCGCTCCGCGCAAATGCCCCTTCCAGTGAATCGTCCGGGCTTCCATAGCCTAAATAAACATCCAAAAGCAATGCCTGATGCCCGTTTGACCGCAGCGCCTCGCTGACCATCTTCCCGGTTATCAGCGATACGTCGCGCTCCGGGCTGAGTCCCCCCGCCAATACAACTATATTCATTTTTATCCTTCTTTCCGAACACATCTTCTGCTCACAGAAATACGTGCAAAATTTTCCTTTTTATTATAGTACCCCATTTATGGCTTCATGACAACATTTTTTGTGCCTGGATTTCAGAAAACATCCCGTCCCTGCCTCTCAAACGTTTATACAGTCTGCAACAGCCCTTCCTGAATTTTCCGGATATCTTCCACTGATAATTCCGGCACATACTCCGCCACTTCCTCAACCGACATTTTCCCTTTCCTTAACATCCGTTCAGCAGTTGCTTTTAATGTTTCTCTTGATGCTTCCCTTGACGCTTCCTTTACCGCTTCCTCTTTCTCAATCTCAAACAGTCGGCCTATCTTCGTCATGCGAATCCACTCCTTTACTTTTTTGCTTGATTCCTCATCTATTATCTTATCCGAAAACACAAGAATCCCTGCCAGCACGAATACCATTGTCTCTTCATCCTTTATCTTTGACGCCAGCCGGATCGACTCATGCAGGGCCTCTTTCTTCCCTTCCTCCGTCCGGTAGGTCAACGGCAGGATCATAAATTCCATAGTTTCATCCTCTGTTAACATTTCACCGGCAGACACTTTCCGTTGCAGATTTGCTTTGATCCGCCCGGAATCCAGCCTGGAGAGAAACGCGGTCTCTGTCCGCAGCGTCAATGCGCCTGCCTCATACGTATCCTCTGTTTCTTCCGGCCTGATGTCCGCTGTGTAAATCACGATCATCCGCAGTTTTATATTATACTCCCCTTCCTCCCGAAAACGTTCCAGCGTCCTTACAATATACTGCAGATACTTTATCTTGCTCTCTTTTTTATAAGAACTTTCATAATCTATAAGCGCAATCGTCCCATCCTTTAACTCAAACAGATTATCTATCCGCAACTCATTCGCTGCTATCTCCGGCAGGTTCGTTGGCAGCGCACGCACGATCTCCGGAACATCCAGCCCGTACACTTTCAATGACACATTTTTAAATTTTTCAGCAAACACCTTACTGGCAATATCTTTGTTTTGATATGCTATATCCTTTGATCTGATCAATATTTTCCTTCCTCCTGATTTTTATCATACCACAGAATTATCACTTTTTCCATTCTATTTAGAAAGATGGAGGCTGCAGACTATGGTACGGAAAAAGAGCCAGGCTTTCGCCCGGCTCTTTTTCCTTGATGTATATACTACTAAGGGGATTAGATAAATACTAACCTAAACTTAGTTAGATTAGCCATGATTTATATAACTGCGGCTGCTGCCCCGCTGTTTTTACACTTCAAAAATCAGATCGCCGTAAGAAGGCATCGGCCAGATCTCTTTGTCTACGATCATTTCCAACCGGTCTACCGGGGCGCGCAATGCCGCCATTGCGGCTTTTACGGTATCCCTGTAATAAACCGCCTGGTCGCGTCCTTCCGCCATCGCGGAGCCCGCCGCTTCCGCTTCGATCAGCTTTGTCAATGCGCTCTTTGTTTCCGCCAGCAGAGAGGAAACCTCTGTCAAAAGCTCCGTCTGCGCGCTGATATCTGCCGCGCCGCAGGCTGCCTTTACGCCGTTAATAGAGTCTGAAAGCTGTGTTGTGTAGCGGATGACCGCTGGAATGATCTGCTTGCCGGCAATATCGATCATTGCTTTCGCTTCGATATTGATCGTCTTTGCGTAAGTCTCGTATTCGATCTCAACGCGGGACTCAAGCTCTGTCTTTGTAAAGACGTTAAACTTCTCAAATGCCGCAACAGATTTCGGATCCATATAAGCGCCGATCGCCTCGACCATCGACTTAATATTCGGCAGGCCGCGCTTTTCCGCTTCCGCAACCCATTCTTCGGAATAACCGTCGCCGTTAAATACGATCCGCTGATGCTCAACGGCATATTTCTTGATCAGGTCATGGACAGCCGCATTGAAATCATCCGCTTTTTCCAGCGTGTCACACGCTTCCGCAAACGCTTCCGCAACAATCGTATTCAAAACAACGTTTGACGGCGCGACAGAATCCTGCGAACCGGCCATACGGAATTCAAACTTATTCCCTGTAAACGCAAACGGCGAAGTGCGGTTGCGGTCGGTAGCGTCCTTTGTAAAATCAGGGATCGTCTTAACGCCCGTCTCCAGTTTCTCGCCTTTTAAGGAATGCGTCGCGGTACCGGTGCGGATCAGCTGCGTCAGCACATCGCCGAGCTGGTCGCCCAAAAATACGGACAGGATCGCCGGCGGCGCCTCGTTTGCGCCGAGCCTGTGGTCATTTCCCACATCAGCTGCGGCTGCGCGGAGCAGTTCTGCATGCTCATCAACCGCTTTCAGGATACAGGTCAGGACTAATAAAAACTGCACATTTTCATGCGGCGTTTTTCCCGGATCGAGCAAGTTAATGCCGTCATCCGTCGTAAGCGACCAGTTATTGTGCTTGCCGGAACCGTTCACGCCTGCAAACGGCTTCTCATGGAGCAGGCACTGCAGGCCATGACGTCCCGCCACTTTCTTTAATGTCTCCATGATCAGATGGTTATGGTCAACTGCGATATTGCACTCTGCATAGATCGGCGCGATCTCATGCTGCGCAGGGGCTACTTCGTTATGCTGTGTCTTTGCGGTCACGCCCAGTTTCCATAATTCCTTATTGACGTCGCGCATATAAGCCGCAATGCGCTCGCGGATCGCCCCGAAATAATGGTCATCCATTTCCTGCCCTTTTGGCGGCATCGCGCCGAATAAGGTACGGCCTGTAAAGATCAGGTCTTTTCTCTGTAAATATTTCTCGCGGTCTACGATAAAGTATTCCTGTTCCGGTCCAACGGACGGCGTAACCTTTGAAGACGTCGTGTTGCCAAACAGCCGCAGGAGACGGATTGCCTGCTCATTGATCGCCTCCATGGAGCGCAGCAGCGGCGTTTTCTGGTCAAGCGCCTCGCCTGTATAGGAACAGAATGCCGTCGGAATGCAGAGGATCGCGCCTGCGGCGTCCTGCCTTACAAATGCCGGAGACGTGCAGTCCCACGCCGTATAGCCTCTTGCCTCAAAGGTGGCGCGCAGCCCGCCGGAAGGGAAAGATGATGCGTCCGGCTCTCCTTTGATCAATTCCTTTCCTGAAAAACTCATCAATACTTTTCCGTTTGACATCGGAGCGGTAATGAAGGAATCATGCTTTTCCGCTGTAACTCCTGTCAGCGGCTGGAACCAGTGCGTAAAATGCGTCGCGCCCTTTTCAATCGCCCATTCTTTCATCTCATGGGCAACGACGTCTGCGGTCGCCAGATCCAGTTCCGCGCCATTCTCAATAACTTCCCTCATTTTTTTGTAAACTTTTTTCGGAAGCCGCGCCTGCATGACGGCATCGTTAAATACGTTTTCTCCAAAAATGTCTGATGCGTTAAAATATTCGCTCATTTTCCCATCCTTTCTTTCCAAACCCCTTGGATATGTATTTTTAACCTTAATCGTAAAAAAACGAGGGTATTCCCTGCGGAACACCCTCGTTCGTTTTATCTGTGTATTATGATAGCTCATTTTTTATAAAAAATCAATACCTTTTTTTATTTTTATGAAAAATAAACATTTTTCCCGCTCTCGCTTTACTTCTTTTGGCAAAACTGCACCAAATAATTATTCTGCTTTGCCTACGGAGCCGAATAATTCCATCTTCTCCCTGACTGTCGCCTTGATCGCCTCTGCGCCCGGAGCCAGCAGTTTACGCGGGTCAAACCCTTTTCCTTCGAGATCCTTGCCCGCTTCCACATATTTGCGCGTCGCATCCGCGAAGGACAGCTGGCATTCTGTATTTACATTGATCTTTGCAACGCCAAGTGAGATCGCTTTTTTGATCATATCTTCCGGAATGCCTGTGCCGCCATGCAGTACCAATGGCATTTCGCCGGTCTTCTGCTGTACGGCGTCCAATGTCTCAAAGCTGAGCCCTGCCCAGTTTTCCGGATATTTGCCATGAATATTTCCAATGCCTGCCGCAAGCATGTCCACGCCCAAGTCCGCGATCGCTTTACATTCATCCGGATCCGCGCATTCGCCCATGCCGACCACGCCGTCTTCCTCGCCGCCGATCGAGCCAACTTCCGCCTCAATCGACATGCCCAGGCCATGCGCTACCGCTACAAGCTCTTTTGTCTTTTCCACATTTTCTTCAATCGCATAATGGGAACCGTCAAACATGATCGACGTAAACCCTGCCTTGATGCATTTATAACATCCTTCATATGTGCCATGGTCAAGGTGGAGCGCTACCGGAACCGTAATGCCCATCTCTTCATCCATTGCCTTTACCATGGCCGCAACCGTCTTAAAACCGGTCATGTATTTCCCGGCGCCTTCTGATACGCCAAGGATAACCGGGGATTTTAATTCCTGCGCGGTTGCAAGGATGGATTTCGTCCATTCCAGGTTGTTAATGTTGAACTGCCCGACCGCATAGTGGCCTGCTTTTGCTTTTTTTAACATCTCTGCTGCAGATACTAACATGATACATTCCTCCATTTATTCTTGTTTTTGTGCCGTCTCACACATCCTGCTATATCCGGTTACAATGATAACATTAAACGTGGGAAAAGTCAAACGGACGTTTTTCCGCGGGGCTTACTTTTCCGGCAGACGGAAGTTCCGGATGACCTGGTTCAGGTCGTTTGAAATCTTATGCTGGCTCTCCGCCATTGCGGACATCTCCTGAACCACATCCGCCACGTTATCTATGGAATTCATAATATCGGAACTGGTGGCCGCCGTATCCTGCGTAGACTCTGTGATATTCTGGATCGCGCCCGTCACCTGCTCCATGATCTCGCGGATCGTAGACGCCATCTGGGAAATCTTCTCCGAAAAGTCTGTAATATCCTCAGCGTCCTGCCCGTACTGCGCCGCCACATCCACAAAACTGCGGTAGTCCGGCGTAACCGTATCAGAGACAAAGCCAAGCAGGACGTTCGCATTTTCCGCAAGGCTGCCAAAAGCATCCTGCACTTCGGAAATCGTCTGCTGGATACCGGATACGGCAACCGCAGTCTCGCCCGCCAGTTTCCCGATCTCCGTCGCGACCACTGCAAATCCCCGGCCGGATTCCCCGGCGCGCGCGGCTTCGATCGAAGCGTTTAAGGAAAGCAGGGAGATCTGGTCTGCGATGTTGGAAATGATCGCCGTCATCTCATCGATGTTTTTCACAACGTCCGCGCGCTTTATGCTTTCCGCAAGCTCTGTTTCATATTTATCTTTCAGGGCAGTCGTGGATTCAAAGGACTGCTGGCTGGTCTTTTTGATCTCTTCCGCCCGTTTACGGATCTCGCGCGCCATCTGCAGGCTTCCGCCGGTTTCCCCCGCAAGCGCGTTCGTGGATTCATTTACCTGATCCATGGAAGCATAGAGCTGTTCTGTAGCGGAAGAAGATCCCAAAATAGCGTCATTTACCTGCGACATATATTTTGTAATGCTGTCAAATTCCTGCTTTAAATGAACGGCGGATTCGTTCAGCTCTTCGCTGGAAGCGTTGATCTCCGCGGCATGGCTGGAAATGCTGTGGATCAGGTTCTTGTTATTTTCATACATCTCGTTCAGGGAGTTTCCCATATTCGCGATCTCATCGCGCCCGCGGACCTGAAGCGCGGAAACCGCGTAGTTTCCGCCTGCAAGCTCCCCGGCAAAAAGCTGAACCCGCGCAATGCTCTTTGAAATGCCGCCCGCCTGTATGATGATCACTGCAAAGGTAAGGATGACAGCGATAACGCAGACAAGGATCAGCTTCTGGATCAGCTCATATACCGGAAGGGTAAGCTCGCTTTTCGAAATCTGCAGGATAAATTTCCAGTTTAACTCATCCAGCGTGCCATAATACAGGTTATAAGTTACGCCATCCTGCTTATATACGCCCGTCCCGGACTCATTTGCCAGGATTTCCGCGCCCACAGCCGCAAGAGAGGCATTGTCATCTTCCGCAATGTTTACGGCGTCCGCCACCTTGTCATCCGAAACGCCCGCCAGATACACGCCGTCCCCGGTCGTCAGGATCGCGGAGCCGCCCTCGCCTACCACAACGCTTTTTACAAGATCCTGAATGGCGGTCAGCTCAATATCAACGGTTACGCAGCCGATGGTCTTCCCGTCCGCTTTGATCGGGACAGAACAGGAAGACATGACCGTTCCGGACGTCTCGTCATAATAAGGATCTGTGATCACAGCCACGTCCGAATTCATGGCGTTTAAATAATATTCCTGGTTGAAATAGTCATATTCCGCGTTACTGTAATCATATGTAGTCACGACGGAGCCGCCGTCTTTATAGATATAAGGGCCGACATACTCCTCGTCCGCGTCGTAGGCATACGGCTCAAACCACAGCCCGCTTCCCAGCACGATATCATTCGTCTGAATGATATCCCCGAGCATCTTTTCATAATCAGCAAGGGCCGTAAACGTATACGTCCCGGCGACGCTCCCTGCAATCGTATCCGCCATCGTTTTTACTTCATCCAGATACCCCTCGATCTGCTCCTGATGATAAGACAGCGTAACATCCATATTGGCCGCCGACTCCTTATTGATCAGCCTGCTGCTGGACAATGAGGAAATCAGTGTCAGGATGCACTGCGCCAACAACATGATCGGCACAATCACCACAACAATCCTGGTTCCCATTTTTTTAAAATGCATCGTTCTTCCTCCTCCTGCAACCTATGATAGATAATCCCATTCGTATTAAGCATGGTAAAAATTATAATAACTGTTATTGATTATAACATTATTATGTCTGCATGTATATCTTTTTGTGAAAAAGATATATGCTGCAAGGCGCAAAAAGAAAAGGCAACTAAGATATTCTATACTTAATTGCCTTTTCTTTTTTTCTAAATTACAGATTAATGCCTGGCACACAATTTACCTGAAAAACTTTGCGTCTTATCATATGTAAAACCCCCGCCGCCTTTGTAATACTTTCTTCACGGACAACTGTAAGAAAATATTTTAAAACTCTAATTTCCGTGGAGTTGCACCAATGCTCATGGACACCCAAGTTCGTAACGGTATGCCCCTGACTGTCCGTGTAGATTGTGCCGGACGGCGCTTTCCCGACAAGCCCGGCTTTGTGAAGATAGTTTTCTACTGTGGGATCGCCGCGCAGCGCTCAGTTATTCTCCGTAACCGTCGGCTCGTTCATCAGGAAATCCGCGCCTACGCTGTCAATAGCGACCGGGTCCTGCGACACAAAAATGCTGGAGGTATCGTCATCATAGACGGCGGAGCCGTTGATGTTGGCCTTGATTGCAATCTTCTGCCCCGCCGCATATCCGCCGCGCCTGATATTTTTACTTCAAATATTCCGTGAAAAACTGCGTGAGCTTATCAAACGGAATGGCATTTTTCCCGCCGCCGTCGTACAGATCGGTGTGAACAGTGTCCGGAATAATCAGTAATTCCTTGTTTGCCGTGTACTTGCTGTCCTTTGTCATAGCCGCATAGGCGTCCTTGCTGAAATAGCAGGAGTGCGCCTTTTCACCGTGCATGATCAAAACAGCGCTCCTGATCTCATTGCTGTATTTGAGAATCGGCTGATTCAGAAAAGATTCACAGCCGATCACATTCCAGCCGCCGTTGGAATTGAGGCTGCGGGAATGGTAACCGCGTTCCGTCTTGTAGTAATCATGATAATCCTTTACGAAAAACGGCGCGTCCTCCGGCAGCGGATCAACGACACCGCCGCCGAGAGCGTAATCTCCCGCCTGTAAATCCGCAAGCCGCTGCGCGCACATG
>CANQQG010000028.1 GCA_947625875.1 uncultured Lachnospiraceae bacterium | reverse complement strand
TTTCACAGATCTACTGCGACTCATCGTTTTTATTTTAACATCTGCCCCCCCCCATTCTGCAATACCTGTTGCAGAATTGGGAATTTTTTGACAGAATTGGAAATTTATACCCCTGAATTGAATGATCTGCAAACAGGTAACTGTCTCAGGAAAAAGGACAGATGGCGATACAAAGAAACGGAATTTTGCTAAAAACATAAAAAATTTTCCAGAATAAACGGCAAAATGGAACCGCCGCAATCGGGATTCATGCAGCAGCCCCATTTTTCAATGTAAACTGTAAAATCTCACCAAAATATTCATTTAACCCATCTGACTTCATATTTGCTGATCGTAAGATTCAATCCCTGGTCTCCATCACTGCCAGCACGCCCTTTTCAATCTCAATCACAGCCTCATCCGCCACAATCTCATTACTGACGCCAAGCGTGCAAAAGCTTTTCATTTCGGCATGGGCGAGCAGATATCGAAAGCCCTTTAACGTCACACCCGTCACCGTCCCGTCAACCGGGAGCAGGGAAACGTATTTCCCATACTGCTCCGCCCGTTTTATAACCAGCCGCTTATCCGCAAGCCGTATCCGGTTATGCGGATCCGCCATATAGCAGGACACGCCGGCTTTCAGCGCGATCCCAAGCAAATGCACCGCGCCAAATACATGGTCGAGCCTTGTCCCCGTCGCGCCCAAAATATGCACCTCACCGCTTCCGCGCGCCAACGCAAGCCGCAGGGCAAGCTCCGTATCTGACGCATCCTTTTCCGGCTGATACGGATGGAAGATAATCCCTTTATCCTCCCGGAACCGTTCCAGTTCCTCTTTATCCGCCGAATCAAAATCGCCCAATATTTCATCCGGCTTTAAGCCGGACAATGCAAAATAATGAATGCCCGCGTCTGACGCGATCAAATGGTCAAACGCCTCTTTTTTTCTATAAGCGTCGGCGAACGAAGCGTCCACCGTTCCGCCCGTTATGATCAGAGTTTTCATCGTTCTCTCCAAACCGTTCTTTTTAAATTTAAGAGTATCTCCGTCGTTCTTTCAGTTCCGTATAAAGCTGCCTGTAATTTTCATAGCGGACAGAAGAGATCCGCTCCTGCTCCAGCGCCTGTTTTACGCCGCAGTCCGGCTCGCTCATATGGCTGCAGCCCTGAAAACGGCAAAACGGTTCAAACGAGGCAAACTCACAGTAATATTTCCCCAGCTCCTCTTTTTCCATCTCCGGCAGATACAGGGAACTGAACCCCGGCGTGTCCATAATATACGTGCCCTCCGTCACACAGACCAGCTGCGTATGGCGCGTCGTCTGTTTCCCGCGCTCGATTTTGCGGCTGATCTCGCCTGTTTCCATCTGCGCTTGGGGCTGCAAAAAATTAATCAGCGAAGATTTCCCCACGCCGGACGGGCCTGCAACTGCAGTCGTTTTTCCCAAAAGCGCCCGCTTTAACTCCTCTAATCCCTGCCGCTGTTTTACGCTGATAAAAAGTACGGGGCAGCCGCACTGTCCATAAATCCGTGCCAGCTCCCCGCGCCGTTTCTGCGTCACAAGTTCCATTTTGTTAAAACAAACCGTTGCCGGAACGCCCTGATACCGCATAAAAACCAGAAAACGGTCGAGCAGGTTCAGGTTCGGCTCCGGCTCCGCCGCCGCAAAGATCACAAGAGCCATATCAATATTGGCCACTGCCGGACGGATCAGTTCATTTTTCCGCGGCAGCAGCTTCTCAATATTTCCCTTTTTCTCCGCCTCATCAAGGACGGCGATCTCCACGTCGTCCCCGACCAGCGGTTTTCTCTTTTCCTTTCGGAAAACGCCTTTCGCCTTACATTCATAGATTCCGGATCCGGCTGCATGAACGTAGTAGAATCCGGCGATTCCCTTAATTATTTTTCCCTGCATGAATCAATCGCTCTCCAGTGGCTACTGCTTCTCAAAAGCAATATTCTTCGTCTGTGTGCTCGCATCCTGATTGCCTTCCTCATCCTCAACGATCCATTCGATCACCAGTTTCCCGCTTGCCGTCTGGATATCCCGCACATTGGAAATCGTATACGGGAAGGAAGAAATGCTCACATTATACCAGGAGTCAAGCAGGTTTCCATCCGCATCATATAGCTCAATATTTGCAAATACCACATTGTCATTATCCGGCATATTGATCGTAAGGCCTTTCATCTGATACAGCTGCGCGGTTTCCTCCGGGTCGCTCACGCTCTGCTCCGGCTCCGGTTCCTGCGTCTGCTCTTTTCCAAGGCTGACAACGATATCTACGGTTGATTCTATATAAACGGTATTTCCGCCTGCGATGCTCTGGCTGATTACCCTGCCTTCCGCCACATTGTCATCATAAGCTGTCGTTACATTCACCTTAAGCTTTGCGTCCGTCAGCTTCTGCCGCGCCGTTTCTTCGGTATCATTGACCACATTCGGCACCTGCACCTGTTCCTTTCCCTGGCTGACGATGAGCGTGACCGTATCGCCTTTTTTTACCATCGCGCCCTGTCCCGGCGACTGCCCGATCACTTTGCCTTCCGGCTCATTGGAATATTCATAAGTCGGATTTGCCTGCAGCTGCGCGTCTTCCAGCATCCCCTTCGCCGCATCCAGCGTATTGCCGACGACATTCGGAACCGCAAATTCACCCGGGCCGCTGCTGACCGTCACTTTTACGGTCGCCCCCTTTTCTGCCTTTTCTCCTTTTTCAATGTCCTGGGAGATAATCTGCCCCTCCTCATAATCATCAGAAGCCTCCCTGCCGAGGCTGTATAAGGACAGCCCTATTTTCTTCAGCGCATCCTGCGCTTCGTCAAGCTCCATGCCGCGCAGGTCGATCATCTCCACATACTTTCCATCTGTCTCATCCGCCGCGGAACTGTTGTCTTTTTCGGTATCCGACACACTGAATTCCGGTTCGATCTCGTCATAATCGGAGGAACCAAATTTAAATATGCCGAGCAGGCTCCCGACCAGATAAATAATAATGCCGGCGATAATCAAAGCGGCAACGATCCCCATGACCGTCATCGCCTTTTCCATTTTCGGGTTCAGGAAGCCGCCCCCTTCCTCGCTCTCGTCCTCCTCGTCTTCTTCCGTTTCATACCGGCGGTAATCGCGCGGCGGTTCCGTCTGTACGGGTGCGTTGTTTAAATGCACACCCGCCGTCTCTTCCTTGATCTGACGCACTTCATCAGAAGAAATAACCCGCGTCTTATCCTGCATGGAGGCAGGGTTTACCATTGTCACAAAATCCTCGTCCGGGCTGACAAGCGCATGACGCAGATCCTCTAACAGTTCCTCCATGGAAAGATACCTGCGGTCCGCGCTCTTCTGCGTACACTTCAAAATGATCTTTTCCAGGCTGACCGGCAGATCCGGCACATACTTGCGCGGCGACTCCATTTCCTCCTGCAGATGCTGGATCGCGATCGCGACGGTCGTATCGCCGTCAAACGGCACTTTGCCCGTCACCATTTCATACATGACAATGCCAAGCGAATAAATATCGCTCTTGCCGTCCACAAACCCATTGCGCGCCTGCTCCGGCGAAGTATAATGGACGCTTCCCATGACGTCAGAATGGATCGTATTGCTGGACGCCGCCCGCGCAATGCCAAAATCCGTCACCTTCACTTTTCCTTCCGTAGAGATCATGATATTCTGCGGTTTGATATCGCGGTGGATGATATTTTTATGATGCGCAGCTTCAATGCCGCGCCCCACCTGGATCGCAATGCTGATCGCCTCTTTATAGGAAAGCTGTTTTTTCTTCTCTATATAGGTCTTTAATGTAATCCCTTCCACATATTCCATGACAATGTAATGAAAGCCTTCCCCGCTCCCAACATCATAGATATTCACAATGTTCGGATGCTCCAGCCCCGCTGCGGACTGGGCTTCCGAACGGAATTTCGTGACAAAGTTCACATCATCCGCAAACTCCGGCTTCAATACCTTGATTGCGACAAACCTGCCCAGGACATGGTCTTTTGCTTTATAAACATCCGACATGCCTCCCGCCCCTACCTTGGCAAGTATCTCGTATCTGTCTGCTATAAATCTGCCTTCTGCTAACATCTTTTCACCTCATCAGAAAACGGATCAATGATAATAACTGAAATATTATCCTTTCCGCCGTTTTTGTTTGCCGCTTCGACCAGCTTTTCCACACTTTCGGCAATATCGCGCTGGCTGCACATAACTCTGCGGATCTCGTCATCCTCCATCATATTCGTCAATCCGTCGGAACATAACAAAATCCTGTCGGACGGCTCCAATTCCATTTCAAAAAAGTCAATCTCGATCTCCCTTGCAGCGCCGACCGCCCGCGTAATGATGTTTTTATCCGGATGATCTCTTGCCTCTTCCTGCCCCATTTCTCCCATCCGCACCATCTCCTGCACGAGCGAATGGTCCCTTGTGATCTGCGTGATCTTATCGTTCACTATGTAAAGACGGCTGTCGCCCACATTTGCAATGCACAGATGCGTCAGGGCGATCGTCGCGGCCACAAATGTCGTTCCCGTCCCATGCAGCTCTTCTTTCGCATCCGCCATATCCAAAAGGCTCTCATTCACATGACGCAGCGCATAGCCGATCAGCTCCGCCGGATCTTTCAGCCCGCTTTCCCGGATCAGGGAAACAACCGTTTCAACCGTATATTTTGACGCAAAATCCCCCGCATTATGGCCTCCCATCCCATCTGCAACAATAAACAGATTTGGCAGATTCCCAACCGGGGTCTCTGACGTAAAAATGTAATCCTGGTTTGTTTCACGCCGCATACCCACATCCGTCATGGAAAATGTCTTCATCTCACCCGCCTGCCTTTCCTCCGGTTCCGCTATTCTCCAGTTCCCCCATCATTTCCCTGCTTTGGCCCAATCTTTTTCTTCCGCTTTCTGACAGGAAAACGCCCGTTTGTTTTGCGCATTTTCCTATCGCTCCTCCTGATAACGCCTGCGCAGCTGCCCGCACGCGCCGTCAATATCCCGTCCCATTTCTCTTCTAATAGTAACATTTATTCCATTTTTTTCAAGTTCATTTTTAAATGCAGCCGCCACATGCCCCTTTGACGGCGAAATATCCCGCTCCTTCACCGGATTGGCCGGTATCAGGTTTACATGGCAGTTTTTCCCCCGCAGCAGCGCGGACAGCTGTTGCGCATCCTGCAGAGAATCATTCACGTCTCTGATCAGGCTGTATTCATAGGTAACCCGCCGCCCCGTTGTCTTAAAATATGCGTTGCAGGCTTCCAGCGTCTCCTCCAGGCTGTATTTTTGCGCAACAGGCATCAGGGCAAGCCGTTTTTCCTGCGAAGCGGCGTGGAGCGACAGGGCGAGCGTAATCTGATACTGATGGTCTGCAAGCGCGTAGATTTCCGGAACCAGCCCGCACGTAGATACCGTCACGCTGCGCTGCCCGATGTTCAGCCCGTTCTCATCCGTCAACATTTCGATAAATGAAATAAGGTTTTTATAATTATCCAACGGTTCGCCCGTTCCCATGACAACCACATTGGAAATCCGCTCACCGATATCCTGTCCGACGCGGTATACCTGCTCCAGCATTTCCGCGGGCGTCAGGCCGCGCACCAGCCCGCCGATCGCAGAAGCGCAGAAACGGCATCCCATCCTGCACCCCGCCTGTGAGGAGATGCAGACAGAATTGCCATGCTTATACCGCATGAGCACACTTTCAATGACGTTCCCGTCAGGCAGCCGGAACAGGTATTTGCGCGTTCCGTCAAGTCGTGACTCCTGCACCCCGACAATTTCAAGCGTCGTGAGGTCGCACATCTCCTGCAGCTTCTCCCGCAGGCTTTTCGGGAGATTGGTCATCTCTTCAAATGACGATACGTGCTTTACGTGCATCCATTCATATAACTGTTTTGCGCGGAAACTGCGTTCCCTCATATCAGCGATCATTTTTTTCAACTGTTCCAGACGCATAGATCTGATATCTGTTTTATTCATTATGATTAACTCCTATCTGCCACACGCTCAAAAAGCGCGATATAAAATCCGTCGCCGCCTTCCCCGCCCGGGAGTATGCTGCGGCTGCTTTTCAGTAAAAACTGCGGAAACTGCGCCGCGAACCATGCCGCGTTTTCTTCATTTTCCATACGGTTTACCGTACATGTGCTGTATACCAGCTTCCCTCCCGGCTTCACGTAACCGCTCACAACGCTCAGGATCTTCCTTTGCAGCGCCGCAAGCTCCTTTGCTTTTTCCTCTGTCATTTTGTACCGGATGTCTTTTTTCCGCCGCAAAACGCCCAGCCCGGAACATGGCAGGTCTGCCATGACGATATCCGCCTTTTTCTCCAGCGAAGCGTCCGGCGCCATCGCATCCCAGATCTGCGTCTCCACATTCCCCACATGGCAGCGCGCAATATTTTCTTCTAACAGCGCCAGCTTATATTCCGTCAAATCCCGCGCCAGCACATACCCCGTACCATGCATCAACTGCGCCAGATGGATTGCTTTTCCGCCCGGCGCGGCGCATACGTCCACAATAAAATCCCCGTCTTCCGGCGCCGCCGTCTCCGCCGCAAGCATCGCGCTCAGATCCTGTACGTAAAACAGCCCGTCCTGAAAACTCTGCAGCTTTGCGAGATGGTCATACCCCGCGATATAAAACGCATACGGCAGCCGCCCGCACGGCACGGCCGCAACGCCTTCCTGTTCCAGCCGCGCCTTCAGCCCTTCCGGGGAAATCCTTTCCGTATTTGTGCGGATGGTAAGCGGAGCCGGTTCCTGATACGCCCGCAGCATGGCCTCTGCGGATGCAAGATCGTCCGGATTGTCCCAGTCCCATCCAAAATCACGTTTCCACAGCCGGATCATCCAGCATGGAACAGAATATATAACCGAGAGCCAGTCCTCCGTCTGCGTATGTTTATCCGGATACGCGACTGTGCCTTTCCCCCGGCTGACGCTGCGCAGCACGCCGTTTACAAAACCGCCAAGGCGGGAAAAGCCGCGTTTTTTTGCAAGCTTTACCGCTTCATTACAGGCCGCCGCGTCAGGGACGGCGTCCATAAAGCAGATCTGGTAAACCCCACTCTGCAGGATACAGCGGATGGCCGGCTTCATTTTCCTCACCGGTACGGTGGAAAAACATCCGATGATATAATCAAGCTGTATCATGCGCTCCAGCGTGCCTTCTGTCAGGCGCGTCAGAAATGCGCGCTCTTTTTTATCCAGATACTGGTATTTCTCAAGCACATCTGCGAGCGCAAGATGGCTGTACGCGCCGTTTTTTGTTACATCGAGCAGGATATCCAGGGCAAGCTCCCTCACATTAACGCCATCAGTCACTGTTATCTTTCCCTCCGAACAGGATAATCAGGCGCAAAAGCTGCAGGATCGCCGCCGCCGCGCCAGCCACATACGTAAGCGCCGCCGCTTTTAACACGCGCTTTGTATAAGGCAGTTCCTCGCTGCTCAAAATGCCGATATCGCCGACAATCTGCACCGCGCGGCGCGAAGCGTTAAATTCAACCGGAAGCGTTACGATCTGAAACAGCACCGCAGCTGAGAAAAAGACGATCCCAACCGTACACAGCAGGCTGCCCGCCCCGCCAAAAATCAGGCCCAGAATGATCAGCGGCCACGCCGCCGCAGAACCAAAATTTGCGACCGGCACAAGCGAACCGCGTATCCGAAGCGGCGCGTATCCCTCCTGATCCTGAATGGCATGGCCGCATTCATGCGCCGCTACGCCGACCGCCGCAACCGAAGCCGAACCATATACCGTATCAGACAGGTTCAGCGTCTTATTCCGCGGATCATAATGATCGGTCAGGCTGCCCGCCACATGCTGCACCCGGACGTCATAAATGCCCGCATGGTGCAGGATCCGCTGCGCCGCCTGCGCGCCTGTCATATTTGTCATGCTGCGCATGCCTGAATATTTATGAAATGTTGTTTTTACCCTCGCCGACGCGATCAGTGAGATCAGCGCGCCGATCAGCACGAGAAAATAAGTCGGGTCAAAATAGTACCCGTATCCGTATCCATATGGCATAAAACTTTCTCCTTTCACCATCTGTCGATCATAAGCTGCCCATCCGCATGCCTTCGCATACAGAAAAACCACGTAAAAATGCATCCGCAGGCATCCTTTTTTTCCCTTCCAGCTGCACTTCTTCCAATAAGAGCCGCCCGTCTCCCGTCTGGACGGCAAACTGCTTTTTGTCCGCGCGGACAATCTCCCCCGCGCGCGCGCCGCCTCCTGCCGCCACAGACGCTTTCCAGATTTTTAAAGTCTTTCCGTTCAGAGACGTATATGCGCTCGGCCACGGATTTAACCCGCGCACCAGCCGCTCGATCTCCTCCGCAGGCTTATTCCAGTCTATGCGTCCCATCTCCTTTGCGATCATTCCGACATGCGTCGCCTGCGCTTCATCCTGCTTTGTCCCCGTCACAGTCCCGTCCGCGATATGCGCGACCGTCTGTACGCATAATTCCGCGCCCGCCGCCGCAAGCTTTTCAAACAGGCTGCCGCCCGTTTCATCCGGCGCAAGCTCCAGCTCCGTCTTTTCCAGGATGTCACCCGTATCCAGCCCGGCGTCCATCTGCATGGTCGTAACGCCCGACGTCTTTTCTCCATTGATCACAGCCCATTGGATTGGAGCGGCGCCGCGGTATTTCGGGAGCAGCGACGCATGCACGTTTACGCATCCATGCACAGGCAGCTCCAGGATCTCTTTTGGCAGAATCTGCCCAAACGCCGCGACAATAATGATCTCCGGCGCAAACCGGCGGAGATATTCCACGCATTCCGGCTCGCGTATCCGCCTTGGCTGGTACACTTCTATGCCATGCGAAAGCGCCACCTCTTTTACGGGGGAAAACTGCACCGCCTTCCCCCTGCCCCTCGGCTTATCCGGCTGCGTGACGACAAGCGCAACCTCATGTCCCGCTTTTATCAGCGCATTTAGCGTGCCGACCGCAAAATCCGGCGTCCCCATAAAGATCATTTTCATATTCCCACCTGCCTCTCTGCAGCCCGTCCGCGCCGTCAGTCATCATATTCCACGTCGTGGAGGCCGCCGGTTACAAGCTCCGTATACATATGTCCGTCCAGATGCCCGATCTCATGGCAGAGCGCGCGGGCCAAAAGTTCCGTCCCCTCCAGCTCATAGGATTCCATATGCTCGTCAAATGCGCGTATGACGACATGGTTCGGCCTTGTCACCTGCCCCGCCTTCCCCGGCAGGCTCAGGCAGCCCTCGTCCCCCGTCTGCTCACCGTCCTGCTCCAGGATCACCGGGTTTACCATGACGATCGGCCCTTCCCCGATATCGATCACCGCAATCCGTCTCAATATGCCTACCTGCGGCGCGGCCAGCCCGACGCCGTTTGCCTCATACATCGTATCCAGCATATCCCCAACCAGCGTCTGCAGCATCGGCGTCATATCCTTTACTTCTTTGCATACCTTATTCAGTATCGGATCCCCTGCCATTCTAATCTGTCTGATTGCCATTTCCTTCCCTCCTGTACGATTCCTTTTTTCCGCTACCGCTTATTCTACCACATTTTAAGCATAATAGACAGACAAATTTCAGCCGTGTCCTCAATCAGCCTGCCTGCCGGGCGTCTGTTCCCTCTTCTTCCACCGAAACCGTGACCGTCTCGCCTGTCTGCGTCTGGAAACCCTTCTTTGCCACAAACGCCATGATACGGTATTTCTGTACAGACTGCGCCTCGTCCGCATCCGTCAGGACACAGGCGAGCAATCCATCTCCCGTCTGTTCCGTCTTGCCCATATAAGTCCATTTCCCATGCGCCTTATCATACGCGTACAGCTTTTCCGACTGTATCCGGTACGCAAGCTCAAACTTTTTCTCCGGCTCATTATACCGGTAAATGCGATAGCCCGCCGCTGTTTCAGACGGCAGGAAAGAAATCTGCACCATCCTGTCCGAAAGCCGCACTGCGGAAACCTGCGAGAGCGCCTCCGGCTTTACGATGATCTTAACAGCTCCGGAAGCTTTCCCTCTGAATTTTGCGCCGTCCACAACTTTATACGCCCTTACCTTATAACGGCGCGCGCTGCCTCCGGAAAGCCCTTTTTCCGTATAAGAGACTCCCTTTTTCACTGTCGCGGCGATGACATATCTGCCCTTTGCGTCATCATAACGGAGCGCCTCATACCCATCCGCGCCGGGAACCGCCTGCCATTCAAGCTTTACGCTGCCAGCTTTCTCAGAGACAGCCTTTAATCCGGTAACGGCGCCGACCGCCGGTTCCTGCGCCGACGCGCTGTCAGACGCGACCGTGACTTTGCACGTCCCGCTGGCCGCTTTCACGCAATCCGTCCCCAAATAAGTCGTAACGACCAAAACGTAATCCCCCGCATCCTTTTTGGAAGCAGATTTTAAATACAGCGTCTTTTCCGTCTGCCCTTCAATGGAGACGCCGTCCTTATACCATTGGTATAAATGCGCCCCGCCAAACTCCTGCACCGTCGGGTCAATGGTAAGGCTGCCGCCTTCTTTTACCGTAAGCTGCCGCGTCTTTAATGTAATTGCGGCCGGTTTCAGCGCGCTCTTCCCGTTTCCGGTTTCCGGCCGGCGCGCCTGATCTGTCACTGTGACTTTGCATGCCGTTCCCTCCGCCGTGACGCTGGATGCATTCACCGCCGTCGTGACTTTCAGGGTATAAGCCCCCGCATCACTTTTCGCCGCCTCTGTTATAATGATATTTTTTGCAGTCTGCCCCGGCAGCGGTTTCCCGTCTTTATACCACTGGTAGGTATGTACGCCTTCATATTCCGTTATTTTCGGCACGATGGAAAAAGATCCGCCTTTCGCCACGGAAAGCTCCGTCATGCCCATGGTGATTTTAGCCGCTTTTGCCGTCGGCCGCACCTGCGATTGTTTCAATGCCGCCTCCCGCTCATATACGGAAGACGCAACAAACTTCACCTCTGCAAAACTTCCGCCGTCCGGCAGATCCGAATAATCTACACGGACAGACGCAGAAGTCCTGCCCGCGCCGTCCTGTACACTGCTGCCGACAGAAATTTCATCAATGACATACCCGTCGTCCGCCGCGACCTGCAGTGTCCTGCTCTCTCCGGGTTTCAATGTGAATATCTTATCCTGTCCGCTGACCTTTCCTCCTGTATTATGGGAGAGGATCACCGTCTTTTCCGTCGTCTTTGCACTGCCGTCATCCGCGACCGCCGCAATTGCAAACGGGCTGAAAGAATCGCACAGGATCAAAAGCCCGTACTGCGTAACAATACACGGGATTTCCTCTACGCCTGTCACTTCTCCCGCCTCATTGCGCATAAAATGGTATGCCTTAAACGTCGTACCGGCATGTTCCGGCCCGTAACCTTTCGGGAACCCGACCGAGATCCGGATCCTGTCGCCTGTTTCTACGATCTGTTTTTTGCAGACCGTCAGTTTCAGGTTATACGTCTCACTCTGTAAGATCTTTTCCTTCGGATACGCAGACTCCAGCATATCCATCATTTCATCCGACTGCTTACTCGTCGGCGACGTCACCACAAGCGCGATCCGGTCTTTTAATTTATCGGAAACAGCCTCCCCGTCGCTCGTCTGCCAGCCCTTCGTGGAAAGATCTTCCTCTTCCATAAGGGACGGCTTTGCAAACAGCGTCCAGTCAATGCCCGCCTTTTTCATCGAGCAGCACGCGACCGGGTCAGACACAAAATAAGAGATGTCATTCGGTATCTTGCCGCTCTTTTTCCCTACCAGCCCTTTGATGTGGAAATAATAAAACTCGGATTCGTCCGCCCACATATCGCTCGGCCGGAAATCAAAGGAAACCGTGCTTTTCCCGTCAAACGAAAAATTGGAAAATTTCCCGTACTGCGCGCCGGTCGGTCCGGTACTCTCCATTTCAATATGCGGTTCTTCCGACCCGCTCTTTATAAGCTCATCATCATAGACCGCCACCACATGGTATGTCTGCCCCATATAAATCCTGCTTGTCACCACAGGCGTGATCTTCTTAACATACGGCGGCGCGACATATGACCCGCTCGGATTATAGAGCATACCCGTAGCGCCTTCCACAAGAAACGGATCGCCCTGATAAAGCAGATCCTCCGGTTTGGAATTCGCCCCCGTCAGATAACGCGGCTTGCGGTCCGTCACTGCAAACTCTACATACAGGCAGTGCGGCACGTATAACGTCAGCTCCGTATCCGTATCGACAAATGCGCCTCCCCCATAAACATTCGGGTCCATATAGCCCCACTCGGTAGAGATCAGTTTGGTCTGCTCCTCATTATAGGTATAAAACCGCATCAGCATATATTTTCCCTGCGCAGCCGCTTTTTTATAGCCCATGCCCTTATAGTTTATGACAAACGCGCCCGACTTGACGCCTTCAAACATGGCGTTCTCATTATATTTGACAATCAGGTCGCTGTGATTGGACACGTCATTCAGGCCAAGCCCTTCCAATGCCAGGGTCGGATAGGTAAAGGAAAACCCGCATTCTGACATCTCGCCGCTCGGTATATAATTTCTGCTCATGATATCTTCGCCGACCAGAAAATAATAGGAATTTTCTTTCCCGCCCGCGCCGGACGCCACGATCGGATCATCCATCGTCGCATCGACCGCATACCAGGAACCGTCGATCTTCACATAATTCCACATATGAAGCTCAACGATATCTTCGGACTCCCTGTAAACGCCCTGCACAAGCACACAGGGGATGCCAAGCCTGTCCAGCACGCTCTTAAACGCCCTTGCATAGGATTCGCACACACTCTCCCCCTGTACAAGCGCGCCATATGCCGTCCGGATATGCCCGATGTTTTCCGGCTGGCAGGTATCCTCTAAATGATAGGACGTATTTCGGATCAGCGTGTCATGCACATATTTTACTTCCTGCTGTATCTTATTCTCCCCTTCCTTTATTTGAAGCGCGCGCGCGCCCGCCGCAAGCTCCTCCGCCTTTTTATCAAACGTTTCAATCGCCCGCTCGACCTGCTCCTGGTTTTTAAACCCTTTGACATAATAATTATCGTCCCGTCCTGGCCCCAGGTATGCATGATATTTTCCGGCTGTATCGCGCGTCACCCGAAGCGTCAGGTACGAAAAATCCACATAAAAAATATCCGGATAATCCGCATAAAATGCATCCCGCGCAGCCGCCATCGTATTGACAAGCTGCGTATTGCCGTCCGCGTACTCCGCAAGCTGCGCCTGCGTCACATGGCCGTTGGACACAAGGTCATAGCTGCCTGTGCCTGTTTTAAAAACGCCTGTTTTGTACATCTGGTACATGGCGTCATAAAACTCTTTCGCTTCCTTTGTCAGCTGGCCATAATAATACCTGTCCGCTTCCGCCGCCTGCTTCGGCTCTGCCGCCCGCACCGGAACCCATGTCGTGCCGACGCAGCAGGAAACCGTAAGCAGAAAAACAAGCAATCCTGCAATCATCCTCTTTTGTTTCATGATCTTTCCCTTCTTTCTATATTATTATATTTTTAACCCATTGTAATATAGCACGGCAAAAAGCGCTCCGTCAATCTTTTTTACCCCATCGGGTTAAAATCAAACTGTACGCTCACCTTTTTCCATTCCTGCGCCTGCCGCAGCCGCTTTTCCAGAAAATCCTTTACCATAACAAGCGCCTGATAATCCGGATGCTTGATATACAAAACCCTCCGGTACACATCATTTACCTTTGCAACCGGCGCGTCTGACGGCCCGATCACCTGAAACTGCCGCCGGATCTCTGCGGCCTTTGGCTTTTGCAGCTCCCCCTGTATCCAGGCGGAGATCTGCGCCATGCACTGCGCCGCCTGCTCCTTTTTTGCGGACGCCGCAAGCACAAAGAGCATATTCCACACAGGCGGATAATGCATCAGCTTCCGGTACAGGATTTCTTTCTGATAAAAAGCGGCGTAATCCTGCGCCCTGGCTGTCTGTATGCTAAAATGCTCCGGCTGGTAGGCCTGTATCACCGCGGCGCCCTGTTTTTGGCCGCGCCCCGCGCGTCCCGCCGCCTGTGTGAGCAGCTGAAACGTCCGTTCCGCCGCGCGATAGTCGCTGACATTTAAAGACATATCCGCCGCAAGCACGCCGACCAGTGTCACATAAGGGAAATCATGCCCCTTTACAATCATCTGCGTCCCAATCAAAATATCCGCTTCCCGCGCCATAAATGCGGACAGGATCTGTTCATAGGAATCCTTCGTCCGCGTTGTGTCATAGTCCATGCGCAAAATGCGCGCCCCGGGAAAACGCCGCGCCACAAGCTCCTGTATTTTTTGCGTACCGGCGCGGAAACCGCCGATAAATCCGGAACCGCAGGACGGGCACCGCGTTACCATCGGCGTCTCATAGCCGCAGTAATGGCAGACAAGCCTCCCGTTTTTATGCTGGCTCAATGACACATCGCAATGCGGGCAGCGCATAACCTGTCCGCAGGAACGGCAGGAAACAAAACCAGCCAGGCCGCGGCGGTTTAAAAACAGCATGATCTGTTCCCGCTTTTGCAGCCGGTCTTCCATCAGCTCCTGCAGCCTCCGGCTTAAAACAGAACGGTTGCCCTCCCGCAGCTCCCGCCTCAGATCAACGATCTCACATACGGGAAGCGGCCGCTCCTCAGCCCGGTTTTCCAGTGTCAGCAGCCGATACGTTCCCGTCAGGGCGTGATAATAACTGTCAACCGAAGGCGTCGCCGAACCAAGCACGACAGACGCGCCCGCCATGCGCGCCCGCTCGATCGCGGTCTCCCTCGCATGGTATTTTGGCACGGATTCGCTTTTATAACTGTTTTCATGCTCCTCATCTATAATAATAAAGCCGATATCGGAAAACGGCGTAAACAGTGCGGAACGCGGGCCGATCATGATATCGATCTCTCCATTTTTCGCGCGCTCAAACTGATCATAGCGCTCCCCCTGCGACAGCCGGGAGTGCAGTATGGACACTCTGTCGCCGAACCGCTCATAAAACCGCCGGACTGTCTGAAACGTCAGCGCGATCTCCGGTATCAGCATAATCGACTGCCTGCCCTGCGCGGCCGCATGGGCGATCAGTTCCATATAGACTTCCGTTTTCCCGCTCCCCGTCACGCCATGCAGCAGATACGTCTGCCGTTTCCCCGCGTCAAAATCAGAAAGAATCTCTGAGACCACCGACTGCTGCGCGGCATTTAATGCCACAGCCCCGTCTTTTTTCTCCACACGCAATGCCGCAACCGGATTCCGGTAGCAGGCTTCGCGTTCTACCGATACGATCCCCTTTTCCTGCATGGCGCGTATGGCCGACGGCGAGATCTTTTTCTCCTTTACCAGATAGGCATATGGCTGCGGCGAGCATTCCAAAAGCAGCGATAACAGCTGCGCCTGCGCCGTGGCGCGCCTGCGCCCGCACACCGCTAAAAGCCGCTCCGCCTCTTCTTTTCCCGACAAAAGAGCGACCTGTTTTTTTTCCTTTGGGCGTTCCTTTTGCCTGACCGGAAGCACGGTTTTTAACGCCTGGTTCATCGTCGCCCCAAAATTCCGCCGTATCCAGGCGGCAAGCGCGATCAGCTGCGTCTCCACGGCAACAGCGTCTTCTTCGACCGACAGAACGGGCTTTATTTTTTCCAGCTCATATTCCGCCGTATCCGTCAATTCAATAATATACCCCGTCAGTGTACGGCTGCCAAAAGGGACGCGCACACGCATCCCTTCCTGCAACGTCCCTTCCATCTCCTGCGGCACAAGATACTGGAATGCCTGGTCCAGTTTTTCATGTGAAATATCCACAATAATATTTGCATACATATGTCCGACCTGCCATCTGTTTTAAGGCATTTATTTACCGGCCGCCTCTTCCCGTAAGATATCTGCGATCAAATCCCGCTCGTCCATCGGATATTTGACGCCCCTGATCTCCTGGTAGTCCTCATGCCCTTTTCCGGCCAGCACAATGACGTCTCCCGGCCTGCCGTTTTTTATCGCATAACGGATCGCTTCTTTCCGGTCCGCGATCTCGACATATGCGCCATGCGTCTTCGCAATGCCAACCTTGATGTCGTCTATGATCGCCTGCGGCTCCTCGTCCCTTGGATTATCCGATGTAATAATCGTCAGATCCGCCAGCCGACCGGACGTCTCTCCCATTTCGTAACGGCGCAGCCTGCTGCGGTTGCCGCCGCACCCAAACAGGCACACCAGCCGCCCCGGCTCATACTCCCGCAAAGTCTCCAGTAAACTTTTTAAGCTCATTGCATTATGCGCATAATCAATCATCAGCGTAAAATCATCGGACACTTTGACCATCTCAATCCGTCCCTTGACCTTTGCCGCCTTTAACGCCGTTTTCATGTTTTCCGCCGGCACGTTAAAATGGCGGCAGATTGCGATGGCCGTCAGGGAATTGTACACGCTGAACTTGCCCGGCACATCCACCTCTACATCAAAATCGCACAGCCCCGCCACATGGTAGGCGACGCCAAGATACCCCGGCTTATGCACCAGCCTCAGCTGTTTTGCCTGCAGATCAGCGCCATCCCGCATTCCAAACGTTTCAATTTCACACGTATGCCCTTTTATAACTTCTTCCAAATGCGCGTCATCCGCATTCACAATGCCCGTCCTGCACTGGCGAAACAGCATCCCTTTACAGGCCATATATTCCTCAAAAGACGCATGCTCATTCGGCCCGATATGGTCAGGCTCAATATTGGTAAAAATCCCGAGGTCAAACGTAAAACCGCCTACCCGGTGCATCATCAGTCCCTGCGAAGACGCCTCCATAACGCACGCCTTGCAGCCTGCATCCGCCATCTGCCGGAAATATTTCTGAATCACATACGACTCCGGCGTCGTATTTGCCGCCGGGATATGCGTCTCCCCGATAACCGCCTCAATCGTGCCGATCAGCCCGGTCTTAATTCCCGCGCTCTCCAGTATGGACTTTACCATATAAGTCGTCGTCGTCTTTCCCTTTGTCCCGGTCACGCCGATCGTTTTTAACTGCTCCGCCGGATGCCCGAACCACGCCGCCGAAAGCTCCGCCAACGCCTGCCGCGTGTCCGCCACCCGGATCACCGTAAGCCCTTCCGGAATCTCCACATCCCGCTCTGCGACAACGGCCGCCGCCTGCTGCGCCGCCGCCTGCGCCACACAGCTGTGCCCGTCAAACACCGCGCCTTTGATACACACAAACATACAGCCCGGCACAATCTTACGTGAATCATACACGAGTTCCGTAATTTCTTTTTCCAGCGTCCCCGCCACAAGTTCGTATTCGGACTGCTCCAATATATCCTGAATCGTCATAAACTTACCTCCGGTTATTTTTTCAATAATTTCCATTATATGACGCCGGCGGTCTTTTTACAATGTTTTCTGATGAAAATTATGTCCTCAGTATGGCAGGCTGCGGAGCGTAATTTGCCGCATTCCGTCCCAAACGGCGGAACGCCGGCTAAATTTTCTTTGACTATGGGCGGCAATTATATTATCATAGAATATAGGACAGAGAGGAAACGACAAAAGAAAACTTCCATACAAAATTTCTATACAAAATTTCTGTACAAAAGCGCCTCGAAAGGAGGAAATATTTTATGAAGTTCAATTTTACAGATACGCTGTTTGCGCTCTCTTACGCGCTCGACTGCGTAGAACACGATCTGATCGGCATCACAAACGGGCATGGCAAACGGGTCGCGTATTTATCGGCGCGCATGGGACAGTCTCTCGGGCTGAACCAGGAGCATCTGCTTGACTTATGCACCTGCGCGGTCCTGCATGACTGCGCGCTTGCCGAATATGTGCTGGAGGAATACCAGGGTTCCTTTATCGAAGCGGCTTCCGGCGAACAAAGGGCTTTCGCCTCCCACTGCGTGCTCGGTGAAGATTACATGGCGCATATCCCTTTTGCATACCCGGAAAATGCAAAAAACACCATCCTCTATCACCATGAAACCGCAGACGGGCGCGGGCCGTTCCGCAGGACGACTTTTGAAGTGCCGTTATATGCAAGGCTGATTCATCTTGCGGACACGCTCGACACCGAATTTAATTTAAGCTATACGACGCAGGAAAAATTATCCCGCCTTGACAGCTACCTGAAGCAGAATACGGACAGCCGGTTTGATATCCAGACCATCTCCTGCTTCCGGAAAACTTTTGATTTTTCAGAGCTGGCGAAGCTGCGGGACGAAAAGATCAACCTGTCGCTCTATGAACTGTTCCCGTCCTGCGAACGGGAAATTACGCCGCAGCAGTTGATGGATTTTTCCAATATTTTTGCAACGATCACCGATTATAAATCCAAATTTACAAAAAAACACTCCATCGGCATCGCGCATCTTTCCAAACGGATGGCGGAATATTACGGCGCGGACGAAGAGCTTACGGCAAAGCTTTATTTCGCGGGCGCGCTGCATGACATCGGCAAGCTTGCCGTAGACCGCGATATCCTGGAAAAACCGGGACGGCTTTCCGACATGGAATATAAGCATATCCAGGCGCACGCGTACCAGTCTTTTTTGATTTTAAGCCAGATCGAAGGGCTTGAGGACATTACGCGCTGGGCCTCGTACCACCATGAAAAATTAGACGGCAGCGGCTACCCGTTCCATCTGACGGGGAAAGACCTTGACCACTGGTCGCGCATGATAGCATGCCTTGACACTTATCAGGCGCTGACGGAAGAACGACCCTATAAAGAGGGCATGTCCCACGCACAGGCGTGCGCGATCCTTCAAAACCTTGCCGATGACGGAAAGCTGGATGCAAAAATCGTCCAGGACATCAGCCAGCTTTTAGGCTGAACCGGATACATAACGGCAGCGCCGGACGGAACGCGGACGGCGTCCCGCTCCGCCCGGCGGACGCAGCTGCCTGTCACAACCATATCGTTAATAAAAAACGGGAGGTCTTTTATGAATATACATGAATCTGCGGAAAACTATCTGGAAACGATCCTGATCCTGAGCAAAACTCTTCCTGTCGTCCGTTCTGTGGATATCGCAAACGAACTTGGCTTCAAGAAATCCAGCGTCAGCGTCGCCATGAAAAACCTGCGCGAAAACCAGCTGATCACTGTAACGGACGCGGGCTTTATCTATCTGACGGACGCGGGGCAGGAAATCGCCGCCAGGATCTACGAGCGGCATGAATTTCTTTCTGAATGGCTCAAACAGCTGGGGGTAGATGAAAAAACCGCGGTGGAGGACGCCTGCAAAATCGAGCACGATATCAGCTCCGAAAGCTTTGCGGCGATCAAACAATACGTAAATTCTCATTAGGCGGCATATTTTTTTCATATTTTTCTTTTCTGCGCATATATTTAAGAAAAACGATACAGGTTTTTTCTATGTGCAGCATTGCAGGCTTTTTTGATCCTTCCGCCAACTTTCTTTCGAGGCAGGGGGAATTTGAGCATATCTTACAGCAGATGGGACGCACGCAGGCCCACCGCGGACCGGATGATTCAGGCATTCTCCTGACCGGGCAATGCGGACTGTCCCATACGAGACTGTCTGTTATTGATTTGGAAAACGGGCGGCAGCCCATGACAAAATCCATCGACGGATACCATTACCACATCGTTTATAACGGGGAGATCTACAACCTCGCCAAACTGCGGCAGGAGCTCACCGAACGCGGCTTTGCCCCGGAGACCTCTTCCGACACCGAGGCGATCCTGCTTTCTTTCCTCGCCTTCGGGCCGGAATTTGTCAGGCGGCTTGACGGCATCTTTGCCTTTGCCATATATGATGAGCGGCATAAGATCCTCTCCCTCTACCGCGACTCCTTTGGCGTGAAACCGCTGTTTTACACGCTCCAAAACGGCACGCTTATATTTTCATCCGAGATCAAGGGGCTGTTCTGCTTCCCGCAGGTAACGGCGCGGCTGAATGCGGACGGCTTAAATGAGATCTTCGGGCTTGGCCCCGCGCGCACGCCCGGAAGCGGCGTATTTCAGGATATTTACGAATTAAAACCGGGGACTTCCATGACGTGCAGCAGTCTCGGCTGTATCACAGAAACGTACTACAAACTCTGCAGCCGCCCGCATACGGATTCCTATGAAGACACCGTAGAAAAAACACGCTTCCTCATAACGGACGCGATCAGGCGCCAGATGATCTCCGACGTCCCGGTCTGCACCTTTTTATCCGGCGGCGTGGATTCGAGCGTCGTGTCCGCCGTCTGCGCGGATGAACTGAAAAAACAGGGACGCACGCTGACTACATATTCTTTTGATTTTACGGGGAACGAAAAATATTTCAGGGCAAATAATTTCCAGCCGTCCATGGACCGTCCATATGTGGAACAGATGGTTTCCTTTTTACATTCCGACCATCATTTTTTAGAATGCGGCAGCCATGTGCAGGCGGACCTGCTTTACGATTCCGTCGAGGCGCACGACCTTCCGTGCATGGCGGATATCGACTCTTCCCTGCTCTATTTCTGCGGGCAGGTGGCAAAAACGCACAAAGTCGTGCTGACAGGCGAATGCGCGGACGAAGTGTTCGGCGGCTATCCCTGGTTCCATAAGGAAACGTTTTTAAACTGCAATACATTCCCGTGGACGCCGGATCTCTCACCGCGGAAACAGCTTTTGCGCAAAGACCTGCTCGATGCGCTGCACATGGACGATTACGTGCAGAACGCTTATGAGACGGCAGTCCGCGAGATCAGCATCCTGCCGGAAGAAAACGAAACCGAAGTAAACCGCAGGCGGATCGGCTATTTGAATATCCGGTTCTTTATGCAGACGCTGCTAAACCGCATGGACCGCACCAGCATGCACTCCGGGCTGGAAGCGCGCGTGCCATTTGCCGACCGCGCACTGGTCGATTATGTATTTAATATTCCATGGGAAATGAAAGCAAAAGACGGGCTTGTAAAAAATATCCTGCGCCAGGCGGCGCGCCCGCTGCTGCCCGAAGAGATCTTATTCCGGCGTAAAAGCCCGTACCCGAAAACTTATAATCCATCTTACGAACAGCTTTTAACAGACCGCTTGAGAGAAGTTCTGAAACAGACGGACTGCCGCTTAAAAGAACTGGTGGATTTAAGCGCGCTGGAACAATTTTTAGGGCACCCGAAAGATTACGGCGCCCCATGGTATGGGCAATTGATGGCAGGCCCGCAGATGATCGCATATCTATTGCAGGTAGAACACTTCCTGAAGACCTGCCATGTCAGTATCCGGCTGTAACTGCAAATGTGTTTTATGCGGTATGGCGCACAGATGGATTAAAACGGGGAGCGGATGACCGGCTGAATCTGCTTCCCCTGCAATGCGGCTTTAAGCGTATCCTCGATCAGCTCCACATGGGCGATCATGGAAGCGGGTTTCTTTTTATAGTTATCCTGTCCAAACGGCACAAAGTAGATATTTTTCATATTCATGAGCATTCCGATATTTTTAAAGTTCATGCCGAGCGCGTCGTTCGTGGAAACGGATATGATAAGCGGCTTTTCATTGCGCAGATGCGCCTTTGCCGCCATAAGCGCCGGTGAGTCCGTAATGCCCGCGCAGAGCTTCGCAAGCGTATTTCCGGTGCATGGCGCAAGGATGAGTGCGTCCAGACAGCCGGACGGGCCGATCGGCTCGGCTTCTGGAATCGTAAAAATCCCATGCTCCCCCGTAATCCGCTCCATGTCCCTGCGGAAATCTTCGGCTGTGCCGAAACGGGTATCCAGTTCCTGCGCGTGAAAAGAATAGATCGGGATGATGCGCATCGTATCCGTTTCCATCAGACGTTTTGTTTCCTGTTTGATTTTATCAAAAGTACAAAAAGAGCCTGTGATCCCCAGGCCCACTGTGAGCTTTTCATCCTGCGTCATAAGACAACACCTCTTTTAAATTTGACTCGATAACAGAAACAAGCAGCCCGGCGGCGGACACCGGCGCATATTTCGCGGGCAGGCCGCCACAGAGTTTCGCATTCAGGTTGTGCCTCTCGCAATACCGTTTATCCACGCCGCCCGGCGCGGAGGCAATATCAATGATGACCGCGCTGCGCCGCACTTTTGAAAGCTTCTTTTCATCCAGCACAGGCGCCGGGACTGTATTAAAGAAATACGTAAATCTGCCCCAGAAATCCGCTCCGTATTCCGCGCGCGCCGAAACGGCTCTCAGGTTATTTGCCATCGCCTGCGCAACGCGCTCCGGATCTTTTTCATAAACCGTCACGATACCGCCGAGCGCGGCCAGACGTCCCGCCAGAACCTGCCCGCATCTGCCATATCCCAAAACGAGCATCTCTTTCCCGGCAAGCACTTCTTTTCCCGCAAGGATCGCCTCGGCAAGCGCGCCCTCCGCCGTCGCGACTGCGTTTATATAAGCCGCTCCCTCCTCCTTCATGTAATCCACAAAGAATATGCCTTCCCGTTTCTTCCGCGCCATAAGTTCCTGCGGGAAATTGCACCCGAAAACATACTGCCCCGCCTGCAGCTTATCGGCAATCTGCTCAAAATATTTTGCTGTCTGCGCAGCCGGAAGGAGTACCGCGTCATAATTCCCTTCCAGCCACGACTCGCAAAACGTGACAGTCTGCCCCTTACTGCAGAGTATGCGGAATAACTGTTTCTGGCGTTCCTCATTTCCCAGGATCAGAAAACATCCCATAAACTGCACCTCCAGTTTATCCTATGCGCGGAAAGCAAAAACGTGACGCCGGAAAATTTCCTCCCCCATTCCCTGCATGGCCCGCGACGACATTAACGGCTATTCTTTTACGCGCGTCCGCGCACGCAAAAAACGGGAGAGCTTCCGCTCTCCCGCAAACAATTTATCTCATTTTCAGCTTTCATCCACCGTCTGCACTTTTATCATATTTGTCGTCCCCGCCATGCCAAGCGGAATGCCGGATGTAATAACAACCAGGTCGCCCTCCTTTACCATGCCCGCCTGCTTTGCCGTACGGACAGCCTGGTTAAACAGTTCGATCACATCGCTTTCCTCCCGGATGAGCAGCGGAACGACCGCCCACGAGAGATTCAGCTTGCGGCTGACCTTCTCATCTGTCGTACAGCCGATGATCTGGCAGGACGGGCGGTACCGCGAGATCATGCGCGCGGATGTGCCCGACTTTGTTACCGTCACGATCGCGCTTGCATTTAAGTCGTGCGCGGTCGTGCAGGTCGCATGGCAGATCGCGTCCGTCACATTCGGGTTTGCATACCGCTCATATCCAAAAAACCGTTTACGGTAATCAATGTCTTTTTCCGCGCGCGCGGCGATCCGGACCATCATCTGCAGCGCCTCCACCGGATAACGCCCCGCCGCCGTTTCACCGGAAAGCATGATGCCGCTCGTCCCATCATAGATCGCGTTTGCAACATCTGTTGTTTCCGCCCGCGTCGGCCGCGGGTTTTTCATCATCGAGTCAAGCATCTGCGTCGCCGTAATGACTTTCTTGCCCGCTTCATAGACTTTCCGGATGATCATCTTCTGGATCACCGGCACTTCCTCTGTCGGGATCTCCACGCCCATATCGCCGCGCGCAATCATAATCCCGTCCGAATGCTCGATGATCTCATCAATATTTTCCACGCCTTCGCCATTTTCAATCTTGGAAATAACCTCAATATCGCTGCCGCCGTTTTCCTCCAGCAGCCTGCGGATCTGCAGGACGTCGTCCGCGCGCCGCACAAAAGAAGCCGCGATAAAATCGAAATCCTGTTCAATGCCAAATAAAATATCCTGCCTGTCTTTTTCGCTTAAATACGGCAGGGACAGCCGGACGCCCGGCACATTCACGCCTTTATTGTCCGAAACCGTCCCGCCATTTATCACGCGGCAGACAATATCGCGCCCGTCAATTTCTTCCACTCTCATCTCGATCAGACCGTCGTCCAGCAAAATACGGCTGCCCTTTTCCACATCCTGATGCAGTTCTCCGCACGTGATCGAAACCTGTTCCGGGCCGCCCTCCACATCGTCATAGCAAAGGCGGAACAGCTGATCCGGAACAAGCTCCACCCTGCCGCCCGCAAATTTCCTGACGCGGATCTCCGGTCCTTTGGTGTCAAGCAGCGCGGCGACCGGACGGCCGTATTTCTCCCTCGCCGCCTTTAAAGCCTGCAGGCGCATTTTATGGTCTTCATAATTCCCATGTGAAAAATTAAATCGGGCGACATTCATGCCCTCCTCCACCAGCTTATCCAGCACGCCCGGACGGTCCGTCGCCGGACCAAGCGTGCAGATGATCTTTGTTTTCCTCATAATCCCTTCTCCTTACGCTCCTCTCTTTTTAAGATGAAAACCGGTATGCATGGTTCAGCGGCCCGCTCCCGCGCCCGATGTCCATTCCGTCTAAAATCGCCCCTGTCAGATAATCTTTGGCAAAGCCGACCGCTTCCGGCATGGCGTATCCCGCGGCAAGCTGACAGGCCGCCGCGCTGGACAGCGTACAGCCTGTCCCATGCGTGTTCGGGTTTGCAAACCGCTTCCCTTCATACCAGTAAAATTTACCTTTAAAAAATAAAACGTCATCCGCTGTATCCATGCGATGCCCGCCTTTTACCAGAACAGCGCACCCATATTCCCGCGCGAGCGTCTCCGCTGCCTGCTGCATATCGTCTGCATCTTTTATCTGCATCTGCGCCAAAATCTCAGCTTCCGGAATATTCGGCGTGAGCAGCTCCGCCAGCGGATACAGCGCTTCCCTCGCCAGGCCCAGGGCTTCGGCGCTTAAAAGCTCCCGCCCGCCCGTAGACAACATGACCGGATCAATCACCACATGGCGCGTCTTTTCTTTTGATAATTTTTTTGCGACGACACAAACCACATCCTTTTGCGATAACATGCCGATCTTTACCGCATCCGGCGGAATATCCGCATAAACCGCGTCAAGCTGCGCCGCCACAAATTCCGGCGGAACGTCGAAAATCCCCGTTACGCCCATCGTATTCTGCGCCGTCAGGGACGTGACCACGCTCATGCCGTATGCGCCATGCGCAAGTATCGTCTTCAGATCCGCCTGGACGCCCGCGCCGCCGCTGCAGTCGCTTCCCGCGACCGTCAGTATCTTATCCATTCCGTTTCCCATGCTCCTTTTGTCACAGCTTTAATATATTTTTATCTCCAAACAAAACCCGGTGCTTTTCCGTATCGTCCATTTCCACCAGATTGCCCCTGCGGTCATAATACGTCAGCAGGTCGGAATTGTGCGCCAGATGTTTTGCGCCGTCCTGCGTCAGCGCGCGCTCAATCTGCTGTAAGCTCCCGGAATGTACCGCCTGGTTCAACATGGCGGCATAATCCGCCGGTTCCTCCCCCGCATCCAAAGGCGGCAGTTCCCCTAAAACATCGGATTCCGCGGGCTCTTCTGCTTTTTCCGCGGCTGTGCCGGACTCCCAGAAATTTTTTATCCACTTAACCGCCGATGCAAAAAGCCCCTTCAGCTTCTGCAGCCACGCCGGTGTTTCCGTCTGCTTTTTTTCTGTCTGAACAGCTTTATCCGACAAATCCAAAATAACGCCGGGCGACTTTCCCCGATCTGCATCCAAAACGGCGGCTTTCGTATGTACCGCAGGAGCTTTTACGGTCTTTTTTTCCGCCGTCTTCGCTCCCGGCGTATTCTCGTATGCCTGCAGCGCATGACGGTTTCTCTGCTTCTTATTTTCATAATACACTTCATTTCCATTGATTTTATCGATCATGCGCCGCACCGCCTTTCCACACAAAAAATTATACTTGACCGCCGCGCAGTTCCCGCAGCTTCCGTTTCCACGCCGCGCTTACCCGGTAAGACTCGCAGGATTTCTGCACCGCTTTTTTCCATATGAAGCCGTCCAGCTGCCTTTCTTTCAAAAAGCCATACGTTTCTTCCGGAAACTGCATAAAGCAGACCGACAGCAGCCATGCCGCCGCCATTTTCGCATAATAGCCTTCCTGCCGGATGCTGCCTGCCGTATGGAACAAACGCTCCAGATACGCCTCATCCACAAAATAGTCCAGCATACACACAAGGGCAAAACGCGCGCCGTATTCCGTACCGGAAAACGCCCATTCTGACAGGCGCTCCCACCAGAACTCCCGGTTTTTCCCCATCCACTTATAAGTTATGCAGCAGCTGTCGCAGACGCTCCAGTTATCAATAAGCGGAATAAACGCATCCAGCCGCTCCTTATACTCATTATCGGTCATTTTGGCATAGCCGATAACCATTCCGTATATCATTTTTTCTTCAAAAGATACCGCATTTCCCGCATCGGCGCACCATGCCTGCATCTGCGCCAGATAACCCGCCGCATCCGCTTTCGCTGCCCGCTTCGCAAGCGCGCGGAGCGCGGGCAGGCGCACACCCAGAATATTTTCCACGCCCGGCAACAGCTTTTGGCTGAATGCGCGGTAATCATCTTCCTTCCGCCGGTTTAACTCCGTCAGGATCTCCTCCCGCATAATTTATGCTTCCTTCCTGTATTTTACCAAAAACAGCCCGGCTAACAAAAGGATGGGGAATATGCCGCCGGCCAAAATTCCGGCTTTCAGATTCCCGCCGTTTTGGCCCGATATATATCCGACAAACGCGGGGCCGCCCGCACAGCCCGCATCCCCCGCAAGCGCAAGAAACGCAAACAGCGCCGTCCCGCCGTTTTTCAGCCCGGCCGCCGCAATGCTGAACGTCCCCGGCCACAGGATGCCGACAGACAGCCCGCACAACGCGCAGCCCGCAAGCGCAAGCAGCGGCGCGTCCGCAAGCGATGCGATCAGATAACTGCAAAAGCAGAGAACGCCGCTGTATGCCATAAACCGTTCTAATTTTATTTTTTCACCAAATTTCCCATAAAATACACGTGAACAGCCCATAAATGCGGCAAACAGCAGAGGTCCCGCCAGATCACCGGCCGTTTTTCCCATGCCAAGCCCGGCCTCGGCAAACGCGGACGCCCACTGGCTTATTCCCTGTTCACATGCGCCCGCGCAAAACATCAAAAGCATCAGCGTCCAGAATAACCTCATGCCGAACAGCCGCCGCAGGGAAAGCCCTTCGCTCTCTTCCGGAATTAGCTTTGCAATCGGGACCTTTAAGAAAAATATGCCGTTTAAAAGCGGGATAACCGCCCATACACACGCAAGTATTTTCCAGTTTGCAATGCCGGCCACCCGAAAAAATAACGTGGATAAAAGCACAACGCCCACATGCCCCCAACAGTAAAAAGAGTGCAGCAGGCTCATTGCGGCGTCCTTTTTCCCGGTCGGGCAGGCTTCCATCACAGGGCTTATAAGCACTTCGATCAGGCCGCCTCCGACCGCGTACAGCATAACGGCGATCAGAATCCCTGCATAAGGGGAAGGCAGCAGATCGGGCAGCGCCGCAAGCCCGACAAGCCCGGCCGCCGCAAACAAATGCGCAAAGAACAGCGAACGCCGGTAGCCGATCTTATCCACATACCTCGCAGAAAAATAATCCACCAGAAGCTGCACCCCAAAATTAAACGCCGCCAGGGATGTGACCTTATCCAGCGTCAGGCCATACTGCGACTGAAACGTTACAAATAAAAGAGGCGCAAAATTATTGACGGCAGCCTGGACGATATAGCCGATAAAACAGGCATAAATCGTTTTTTGCCAGTCGCTGTCTCTGAAATGTCCTTCCATAACGGTCTCCGTTCTGTTTAATTGCCAAACAATTCTCCGCAGTATTCCTGATAAACCGAAAAAAAGCTGTCTGTCCCGATTCCGTCAGCCGGCTCCGCCGACACCTCATCCCACGTCTTTTTATACAGTTTTTTTTCAAGCGTGCCGCTATAAGCATCGTAAACATCGCCAAACGCCTCTTTTTCCCTCTGCTGTACAATCTCAAGCTTGTGCGCGTCCGTCAGCTCTTCATTAAATTTATTCACGCAGTATATAAAATAATAGCCCTCATCTGTCTTGATCCAGTCTGTGCATTCGTCATTATCCAGCGCAAATGCAGCCGCCTCCACTTCTTCCGGCAGCGTCCCCCGGCTGAACTGGATCTTCACCCGTCCCGCCTCGTTATAAGAATTTGCAAGCGACGTAAAATCCCCGCCGTTTTTTAATTCCTTCCGGACCTGCTTTGCCGTATCCCGGCCGGAAACCACAATCTGCATCGCGTCCATGACACGCGCCTCGTCGTCGCTCACCTCACTGTCAATCTCTGAGATCAGCATCCGGTAAAGCTTCTGCGCAAGCGCATAATCCTCATACAGCGCGCGAAGGTCTTCCTCAGCCACATCCAGATATTCCAGCTCCTGCTCCGTCAGGGATTTATAATACGCGGACGCTGCTTTCTGCACAGCCGCAAGCTCCGTCTCCTCAAGCTTTATCTCCCTGCTCTCCGCAAGGGAATCCATACTGAGGATCTTTGTAAGCTGCGCGACCGTCAGATTTTTCACATACGTCTCCAGTGAATCATCTTTTGCATCCTGTTTCCACAGATCTACGCCATACATCTTTCCATAAAGATTCTGGTAATTCACCAGATAAACCTTCGCTTTCGGCAGGGAATAACTGCGTCCGTCCACCTTCAGAACCTGTTTTACCGTAATCCTGGACACAATCGAAGACCCGTCTCCATGCGCGCATCCGCTGCAGGAAATTACGGCAAAAAGAGACATTGCCGCCACTGCTTTTATCCATTTTCTATTTTTCATATGCTAAACCTCAACAACCAGATACCTGCCATCCGGCAGGGAAAAAACTTCACTCGCCTCTCCAATTTCCGCAAGGCTCATTCCAACGATATCCGCGCCACTTTCATCCAGATAGTCCCTCACTTCCTGCAGGCTGTCGCACACAACCGCCATGCAGTCCTCTAAAAACTCCTCCGCCTCTTCCAATGTCTGCGCCACATCTTCCCGGAAAAGCTGCGACTGGCATTCCAGAAAATACCGCAGGCATACATCATCAAATCCATTCATCTTTCGCTCTCCTTCAATCGCTATTAATTCCCGCAGGCAGGAATCCGGGCCGTCAGGCCCGTCTGTCAATCTGACTCTTTTTCATAATCATAACAGAAATCTGAGAAAACGCAAGGACATATCCTGTGAATTAAAATCTATCGCAGCCGTTCAGCCCGCGCCGGTCTGTCTGTCAGCAAAATCCGCCGCAGGAGCGCTCATTGCCGGCAAAAAGAAAAAACTGCCGCAAAATGCATCCTGCACTTTTACGACAGCTTTTTTCCGACTCTCATCAATCCTGCGGAATGATTTCTCTTTTATTATAACAACCGCAGTTTTTACATACCCTGTGCGAAACCATTAATTCTCCGCACCTGCTGCACTTTACCAACGCCGGTATCGTCATTTTCCAGTTCGCTCTTCTTTTGTCTCTTCTGCTCTTAGAAGATTTATTCTTTGGACAAATTGACATTTGCTTACACCTCCTTAAACTTGTTAAACACATCCTGAAATGCCGCCATCCGAGGATCCAGCGCCGTACGGTCACAGCCGCAGTCTCCCAGATTCAGGTTTGCGCCGCACTTATTGCAGATTCCCCTGCAATCAGCCCTGCACAGCGTCCTCATCGGCCAGCTGAGCAAAAGTTCTCCGTAAACCAGACGGTCTACATCCAATAAATGCCCATTCAGATATTCCATATGCTCCAGTGCGTCTTCCGACTCTGCCAGCGCCCCGTCTTCGATCAGAAGATCCTTATCAACAGCCAGATGAAAAACCGTCGGAACCTCTGTCAGACACCTGTCACATGGAATTATAATTGTTACATCTGTTTCCCCCTGGATCAGCAGCCGCCTGTTTTCCACGTTTGAAAGATGTAACTCGAATGGTTCACTCTTTTGAACAGGGAATTTACCCAATTTAGATACAAAAGCATCCATATCAATATGAACTTCTCTCGTTTCTTCTTTATTTTCTGCTGAAAATAATGCCGAAATATCTAAAATCATGATACACCCCTACTCACACCTGTAAAAGTATAACCAAGTACGATTTATTTGTCAATAATTTCACCAAAAATTTTTTATTTCCGGCGCAATGAGCCACGCTGTCTTTTACTTCTGCACAAGCGCCACCGTTTCACGCGCAATCGCAAGCTCCTCATTTGTCGGTATGACTAACACTTTCACCTTTGAATCCGGCGTAGAGATCACGACCTCTTCTCCACGTTTCGCATTTGCCTCATCATCAATCGCAATTCCGAGATACCCGAGGTTGTCACAGATCTGTTTGCGGATAACGCCGTTATTCTCGCCAACTCCGGCTGTAAAACAAATGCAGTCCACGCCGTTCATAGCGGCCGCGTACGCGCCGATATATTTCAATACGCGGTAATTAAATGCCCTCGTCGCTGATTTTGCGCGCGGGTTGCCATTGTTTTCCGCTTCCTCCAGATCCCTGAAATCAGACGACACGCCCGAAATGCCTAAAACGCCGGACTTTTTATTCAGCACATTCATAATGCCTTCCATATCAAGCCCTTCCTTTTTTGCCATATATTCTACGGCTGACGGATCGATATCGCCGGAACGCGTCCCCATGATAAGCCCTTCCAGCGGGGAAAGCCCCATGGAAGTGTCTACGGATTTTCCGTTTTTCACCGCACAGACAGACGCGCCGTTTCCAAGATGGCACACAATTGTTTTTAATTCCTCATACGGCTTATTTAAAACAGCGGCCGCGCGCCTGGAAACATAGCTGTGGCTGGTTCCATGGAAACCATACTTACGGACGCCGTATTTTTCATAATATTCATACGGCACGCCATATAAATACGCCTCCTCCGGCATTGTCTGATGAAACGCCGTATCAAAAACACCCGCCATCGGCGTCTTTGGCATTAACTCCTGGCAGGCGCGTACGCCGATCAGATTTGCCGGATTATGCAGCGGCGCAAGTTCGGAACAATTTTCTACCGCCTGGATCATTTCATCAGAAATCAATGCGGATGCGGCAAATTTTTCACCGCCATGCACAATCCTGTGACCGACCGCGCCAATCTCATCAAGGCTTTTAATCACGCCCGTCTTTTCGTTCATCAGCGCATCGATCACCATCTGGATCGCCTGCTTATGAGTCGGCATTGCGGCTTCCGTAATTTCCTTCTCCCCGCCGGCCGGCTGATAAACAAGCCTTCCGTCAATTCCAATCCGTTCGCAGAGGCCTTTCGCCAGAACATTTTCCGTAACAGAATCAATGACCTGATATTTCAGCGACGAGCTGCCGCAATTAATAACTAAAACATTCATCTCTCTTCTCCTTCCATTCAGCCCTGCAGATTTTTAGACCTCAAAATGCAGGCCGACTGTTTCGATTGCATAATTATACTTCAGAGCATACTCATCTGCCAAATGATTTTCTATCCCCTTTGAGATACAAAAACGCCTGTTGGCAAACCATTTGGCTCACAAGTATAACACTATGTTTTATTATAACAAAACCAGAAAAGAAAGCAACTGTTTTTACTGTAAATAAAATGCATCAGGCGGCAAAAATTGCCGCCTGTCCATAACAGATCTTTTTCAGCCCTGCTGCGCTGTCGCAGCCTCCTGCTTTTGCGCTTCATAAGCAGCCCTCACTGCTTTTGCAAGCTGATCCCCGCAGGAGGTCGGCCTGCGCCCGCAGGTAATCCCCGATAATTTGCTTTCAATCTGCTCTACCGTCCATCCATCGATCAAAACCGGAATCGCTTTCAGGTTTCCGTTACAGCCGCCCATAAACGAAACATTCCTGACAATATCGCCATCAATATCCAAACTGATAACCTGTGAACACGTATTTTCTGTTTTGTAATCGTAATGCATTATAATACCTCCTCAATTTTTGCTTTTACTTTTTTTAACGAAGTCATCGGCTCAAAACGGGCAATAATCTGTCCGTCCTTTCCAATTAAGAACTTCGTAAAATTCCATTTGACCGAACTGTCTTTTGCATAATCTTTATTTTGTTTCTTCAATATCTGCGACATCATAAGCCCCATCGGGTTTTTATCAAAACCATCAAAAGTCGTATTCTCTGTCAGCCACTTATAAAGCGGGATTGCATTTTCCCCGTTTACGTCCACTTTTGAAAACTGCGGAAACGTAATTCCATATCTCCCTGTGCAAAAAGAATGTATCTCTTCATCATCGCCAGGCGCCTGCTCTCCAAACTGGTTGCATGGGAAATCCAGGATCTCCAGCCCGTCTTTTTGATGTGCGTCATATAAATCCTGTAATTCATCATACTGCGGCGTAAATCCGCATCCAGTCGCAGTATTTACGATCAGCAGAACTTTCCCCCTGTAATCAGACAACTCAACCTGACTCCCATCCTGCGCTTTTACGCTGAAATCATAAACATTCATTTCGATATCCTCCAATCCGATTTTTATCAATTTAATTTTGCTCAATTGATTTAATTAAATTGTACACAATAGGATATAAAATGTCAACAAGTTTTTTTATTAACGTAAAAAAGCCTTCCGGCCATACACCGAAAGGCTTTACATTCTTATTATAACAGGGGCACCAGGAATCGAACCCGGCTCTGGAGTTTTGGAGACTCTTATTCTACCGATGAACTATGCCCCT
>CANQQG010000027.1 GCA_947625875.1 uncultured Lachnospiraceae bacterium | reverse complement strand
TGGGATCTTAGCTCAGCTGGGAGAGCATCTGCCTTACAAGCAGAGGGTCATAGGTTCGAGCCCTATAGGTCCCATTCTATGTAAAGCATAGAGGTTCGCCCGCGTGGCGGAACTGGCAGACGCGCAGGACTTAAAATCCTGTTGTGGCGACACAGTACCGGTTCGATTCCGGTCGCGGGCAGTTGCATGGTTTTCATGTATTTATATTATGTGCGTATAGCTCAGCTGGATAGAGCACTTGGCTACGGACCAAGGTGTCGGGGGTTCGAATCCTCTTACGCACGTCGAAAAGCCCTGAGGACGGTTGTTCTCAGGGCTTTTTACCTGCATAAGAAAATAAAGGATGTTTTGATATGATACAGGATATTACGCCAAAGGTATTTCATAATGAATATGAGGATAAAAAGCCGCAGGAAAAGGACAGAATTTTGCTTTTTAAGGAAAAAAGCGTCATGTTAAAAGCAGAAGCGGGCAGTTTTTGCTTTGTGTGCCGTAAGGATTTGGATGAAGCGCTTTGGAATGCTGATGATCGGAAGCGGCATGATTATGTGTATTTATTCTGTATAGATGACAGCAATTATTTTTTGCTTACAAATGCAGAGGAAGAAGACAGGCGGATAAGGGCGGATAAGGGAAGATTCTGTTTTGAAAAAATAACGGATATTCGTTATAAAATGGGGGTAGAAGCCTGTTTTGCAATATATACGGCATATCATTTATTTGTGTGGTACCGGGATAACCGTTATTGTGGAAGATGCGGGAATCTGTTAGTGAGGAATAAGCGGGAGCGGATGTTATCCTGCGGTTTATGTGGAAATCAGGTATGGCCGAAGATTGCGCCGGCAGTTATTGTGGCAGTGACAAATGGAGATAAGATTGTGCTCTCTAAATATGCGGGGCGTGAGTATAAACGTTATGCGCTGCTGGCAGGATTTGTGGAGATTGGGGAGACGGCGGAGGACACTGTGCGCAGGGAGGTTTTTGAGGAAGTCGGCCTGCGGGTAAAAAATATACGTTATTATAAGACGCAGCCATGGGGGATTGACAGCAATCTGTTAATCGGGTATTTTGCAGAGCTGGACGGGGACGATACGATACACAGAGATGAAGGGGAACTTTCTGAAGCGGAATGGGTGTTACGGGAACAGTTAAAAGATATGGATGACGGATTCAGCCTTACAAGAGAAATGATGCGGGTTTTTTATGAGGGCGGAGAACCGGCTGCCGGAAGTCCGGCGAAAAAAGGGTGACTCTGGTTTGGAGCAGATGGCTGTCCAAAAGCCTGTAATGAAAAAATTGCACAAAAACAAGCGCGGAAATTGCTGATTCTTTAAAATTTTGTGGAAATTAAAAAAGCGCTATGAAAAATGGAATTTATTGTATATAATAAAACTTAGTATGGAAAAATAGTTATATCATGCGTGTAAAACCATATCCGGGAAAAGTCACAGGAAGTAAATTCATAGAACGATGAAAGGGGATATCTGTAATGATGGGAGCAGATATTGGAATTGATTTAGGAACAGCAAGCATTCTTGTTTACATTAAGGGAAAAGGCGTCGTATTAAAGGAGCCTTCCGTTGTAGCATTTGACCGCGATACAAATAAAATTAAGGCAATTGGAGAAGAGGCCCGCCTGATGCTCGGGCGTACGCCGGGAAATATTGTGGCGGTCCGTCCGCTGCGGCAGGGCGTTATTTCAGATTATACAGTCACAGAGCAGATGATCAAATATTTTATTCAGAAAGCGCTTGGGAAGAAAAGTTTCCGGAAACCGCGCATTACGGTCTGTGTGCCGAGCGGCGTGACGGAGGTTGAAAAAAAGGCGGTAGAGGACGCGACGTATCAGGCAGGCGCGCGGACAGTGGAGATCATTGAGGAGCCGATTGCGGCGGCGATCGGCGCGGGGATCGATATTTCCCGTCCCTGCGGAAATATGATCGTGGATATTGGCGGCGGTACGGCGGATATCGCGGTTATCTCACTGGGCGGTTCCGTTGTCAGTACGTCTATAAAAATTGCGGGCGACGATTTTGACGAAGCGATTGTCCGTTATATGAGGAAAAAACATAATCTGCTGATCGGCGAACGCACGGCGGAGGATATTAAAATAAAAATCGGCACCTGCTATCCGCTTGCGCAGCCGGAAACGATCGATGTGCGCGGACGGAATCTTGTGACGGGACTTCCGAAGACAGTGACGGTGTCTTCCGAAGAGACAGAGGAAGCTCTGCGGGAAGCGACGCTGCAGATCGTAGAGGCCGTACACAGCGTTTTGGAGAAGACGCCGCCGGAACTTGCGGCGGACGTAGCGGACAGGGGCATTGTCCTGACGGGCGGCGGCGCGCTGCTGCGCGGCCTTGAGGAACTGATTGAGGAAAAAACGGGCATTAATACGATGACGGCGGAAGAGCCGATGACCTGTGTGGCGATCGGGACGGGAAAATACGTGGAGTTTCTTGCAGGAAAACGAGATGATGAAGAAAAGGCGTAAGGAATTGCTGCAAAAAGACGTAGACAGCGGATATTTTTCGCGTTATAATAGTATATATGCAATTTCAACGAGCATAACAGGGGGCAGGATACATGGTTAAAGGGCTGTATACGGCATGGACCGGCATGGTAAATGAGATGAACCGGATGGACGTGATTACGAACAATCTGGCGAATGTGGATACAAACGGTTACAAAAAAGAAGGCGCGACAGCGGAATCCTTCAAGTCGCAGCTCGCTTTGCGGATCAAGGATTCTTCCGAACCGGGACGCCTGCCGCGTTCGCTCGGCGATGTGAATCTGGGCGTGAAGATCGGGGAGACCTATACGGATTACAGCCAGGGCAGTTTTATCGTTACGGAAAATAAATATGACTGCGCGATCGACGGAGATGGTTTTTTTGCGATCTCGTTTACGGATAAGCAGGGGAACACGTCGGTGAAATACACAAGGGACGGCGCGTTTACGATCAGTACGGACGGATATCTGCGCACAAAGGACGGCGACTATGTATTGAACCAGAACGGCGCGCAGAACGGCGATCCGTCGGCAAATAATTTTATTCAGCTGGATCCGAACCAGGATTTTACGATCGACCAGAGCGGTTTTGTATACCAGAACAATCAGGTGGTCGGGCAGATTGGCCTGATTGACGTCGCGGATTATAATTATCTGGAAAAATACGGCGAAAATATGTATAACCTCATCGACGGCGGCGAGATCGTCGCAGCGGATGCAAAGATTGAGCAGGGTTATATTGAGGCGTCAAACGTGCAGGTTGTGGACGAGATGGTCACAATGATAACGATCGCGCGCGCGTATGAGTCAAACCAGAAACTCATACAGACGTTTGACGGTATGCTGGATAAGGCGGCAAATGACGTCGGCAGGGTATAAGGCGATTGTAAAAACAGGCTGGCCTGCGGATAAATAAAAGGAAAGAAGACCATGGAAGGCGCATAAGAAAACGGCAGGGATTGCCGCGGAAGGAGATTGCGTAAATTATGATGAGAGCATTGTGGAGCGCGGCGTCGGGTATGCGCGCGCAGCAGACCAACGTGGATTCGATATCGAATAATCTGGCGAATGTGAATACCGTTGGCTACAAAACAGAGAAGCCGGAGTTTAAAACATTGTTGTATCAGACGCTGCAGACGCGGACGACGACAGCGAACGGCGCGCAGAAACCGATCTCGGCGCAGGTCGGGCTTGGGACGCGCGTTGCGTCTATCACATCTCAGTTTATACAGGGCCCGCTGTATGACGTAGACAGCATGAGCGCGCTTGGGATCGAAGGAAACGGGCTGTTTGCAGTGAGCGGGCTGAACGGGGACGTTTATTATACGAGGAATGGCGATTTTGTCTGGAGTGAAGGGCCGCAGGGTCTGACGCTCTGTACGGCGGAGGGCTATGAGGTGCTGGATTCCAATGGAAACCAGATCGTTTTGCCGGAGGGCGTTCCGGCCGAGCGCGTTGTATTTTCAAGCAGGGGCGCAGTCGCTTATACGGACGCAGAGGGGAACTATGTGGAGATGAACCAGAGCGTCGGCCTGTGGCAGTTTAATAACGATGCGGGCCTGGAAAAAATTTCGGGTACATATTATGTGGAAACGGCGGCGTCCGGCGCGCCGTTAAATGAGGCGACGACGCAGGGATTGCGATTGAGCAGCGTCCGGCAGGGGTATCTGGAAGGGTCGAATGTGCAGGTGGCGGATGAGATGGTAAACCTGATCATTGCGCAGAGGGCTTATGAATTAAATTCAAAGGCGATCACAACCTCCGACACGATGCTGGAGCAGGCGAATAACCTGAAGCGATAGGAGGGATATAAATGAGCATAGCGATTAATGGCATTGACAGTTATCTCGGGGCGATGGCGGCTTCGAATGCCTTTGGCGCGAAATTATCCGATAAGCTGGATCGTGTCTCTTCGGACAATTCAAATTCAGGCGGGGAGCTGCTGGAGGTCTGCAAAGAGTTTGAGGCGTATTTTCTGGAACAGGTTTATAAGGAGATGTTTAAATCCGTAGACCTGTTTGGTTCGGAAGATTCTTCGATGTCAACGCTGCTGGATTATTATAAGGATAATATGGTTCAGGAGCTGGCTTCGCAGACGACGGAGCAGAGTGGCGGCAAGCTTGCGCAGCAGCTTTATGAACAGATGAAACGGAATTATCATATAGAGGAATAAAAGGGTAAGAGGGCTGCTCCGGCAGCCCTTTTTGCTACTTTGCGGGTGAACAGATTGGAAAAAGTAACAGGTTACATAGACCATATTATATTTCAGAATCAGGAAAATGGATATACCGTTCTTGTGCTGGCGGCGGATGAGGAGGAACTGACCTGTGTTGGCGCAATGAGCGGCATTACAGAGGGAATGAACGTAGCGTTAAAAGGGGATTTTACCGAGCATCCGTCTTATGGCAGGCAGTTTAAGGTTGCTTCTTATGAAGAAAAAGAGCCGGAGGATGCGTTTGCGATTGAGCGGTATCTGGGTTCGGGGGCGATCAAGGGGATCGGCGTGGCGCTTGCGGCCCGTATCGTGCGGAAATTTGGGAAGGATACGTTCCGCATTATTGAGGAGGAACCGGAACGCCTTGCGGAGATTAAGGGGATCAGCGAGCGCAAGGCACAGGAGATCTCCGCACAGATAGGAGAAAAAAGAGAGCTGCGGCAGGCGATGATCTTTCTGCAACAGTATGGGATATCGCTTGCGCTTGCCGGGAAGGTGTATCAGAAGTATGGGGCGCAGGTCTATGGGATCATTCGGGAGAATCCGTACCGGCTGGCGGACGACATACAGGGCGTCGGGTTTAAGATTGCAGATGAGATTGCCATGCGCGCGGGGATTCGCGCGGATTCGGATTTTCGTATCCGGAGCGGTATTTTGTATACTTTAATGCAGGCAAGCGCGGACGGGCATACGTATCTGCCGCAGGAGCAGCTGACGGTGCGGGCCGCGGAGATGCTCGGCGTAGATGAGGCTGCGGTTGAAGATCATTATATGGATCTTGCGGTTGAGCGGCGCATTGTGATAAAACAGGCGGGAGATGAAACGCAGGTTTACGCCGCGGCTTACTATACGATGGAAAATAACGTAGCCGTCCTGCTGCGGGAACTGGACGTCCGGCATAAAATATCGGAGGAAGAACTGGCAAAAGGGCTTGCCCGCATTGAGGGCCAGGAGCATATCGAGCTGGACGAAAACCAGCGGCTGGCGGTGCGGGAAGCGGTGCAGGACGGTTTTTTGATCATTACGGGCGGGCCGGGCACCGGCAAGACGACGACGATCAATGCGATTATCCGGTATTTTCATATGCTTGGGCTGGATTTTATGCTGGCGGCCCCGACCGGACGCGCGGCGAAGCGCATGAGCGAGACGACGGGGTATGAAGCGCGCACGATTCACCGGATGCTGGAATTAAACGGCGGGATCGAAGGGAATGCGGGTTTTGAGCGGGACGAAAATAACCCGTTGGAAACGGACGCCGTCATCATAGATGAAATGTCCATGGTTGATATTTCCCTGATGCATTCGCTTTTGAAAGCGATCGCGCCGTCTACGCGGCTGATTTTGGTCGGCGATACGAACCAGCTTCCGAGCGTGGGGCCGGGCAGCGTGTTAAAGGATATCATCGCCTCCGGAAAATATCATGTGGTGCGCCTGACAAAGATTTTCCGCCAGGCGAGCCAGAGCGATATTATTGTGAATGCGCATAAGATCAACCGCGGCGAGCCGGTCCTATTGGATAATCAGAGCCGGGATTTCTTTTTCCTGAAGCGGTATGATGCGGATAAAATCATAAATGTGGTTTTACAGCTTGTCGTACAGAAAATGCCAAAATATGTGGATGCGGAGATGTACGATATCCAGGTGCTTACGCCGACGCGGAAGGGCCTGCTCGGCGTAGAGCGTTTAAATACGGTGCTGCAGCAGTATCTGAATCCGCCCTCGGAGGAAAAAAAAGAAAAGGAACATGGAGAGCGCATTTTCCGCGAAGGGGATAAGGTCATGCAGGTGAAAAACAATTACCAGCTCGAATGGGAAGTCCGTAACCGGTATGGGCTGGCGATGGAAAAGGGCATGGGCGTTTTTAACGGCGACATGGGCGTGATCCGCCGGATCAATGAATTTGCGGAGATCGTGACGGTGGAGTTTGATGAGGGCAGGAGCGTGGAATATCCGTTTAAATTGCTGGAGGAGCTGGAGCTTGCGTATGCGATTACGATCCACAAGTCACAGGGGAGCGAGTATCCGGCGGTGGTCATTCCGCTATTGGGCGGGCCGCGGATGCTGATGAACCGGAATCTGCTTTATACGGCTGTCACGCGGGCCAAAAAATGCGTTACGCTTGTGGGCGATGAGCGGGTGTTTTCTGAAATGGCGGAAAACGTCAGCGAACAAAAGCGCTATTGCGGATTAAAAAACAGGATTTTGGAACTGGATATGATTGAACAGCAGAAATGATCACGATGCGCGTAAAGAGAGAGTGGAAGGAGAATTACGTGCAGAGATTATTGAGAGCAATGAAGACACTGCCGGAAAAAGCGGTCAGGCAGATTTATCCGAACCGCTGTCCGGTCTGTAACCGCGTGCCGGAACGGGGGCGGCTCATCTGCCCGTCGTGTGCGCGGAAGCTGGCGTATGTAAGGCAGCCCTGCTGCTGCAAATGCGGCAGGCCGCTCGCGGATATGCGGCAGGAATACTGCGGGGATTGCCGGAGCGCGCAGCATGAGTTTGCGCAGGGACGCGCCGTCTGGATTTATCAGGGGCATATGCGCCGGATCCTGTACCGTTATAAGTATGGAAACCGCAGGGATTATGCGGAGTTCTTTGCGGCGGAGGCGTACCGCGTGTATGGCGGTTTTATCCGGACGGCGGGCATAGAGGCGGTGATCCCCGTCCCGCTGCACAAAAAACGGCAGAAAAAGCGCGGCTATAACCAGGCGGAGCTGTTTGCCGGGCGGCTCTGCGCGCTGTGCGGCGTTCCGTTGGAGAACCGATTGCTGTATCGGGTGAAGAATACGGCGCCTTTGAAAAAACTTTCTGCAAAAGAACGTAAAAATAACCTGAAAAAGGCTTTTAAAGTTGGCAAAAATATAGTAAAATTAAAGAGAGTGTTGCTGGTTGACGATATCTATACGACAGGCAGTACTTTGAATGCGGCCGCTGCGGTTTTAAAAGAGGCGGGAGTCGGAGAGGTGTATGTTTTATGCATCAGTATCGGCAGCGGTTTTGATTAATTATTATAACGGTAAAGGGGGCTGTTCAAATGGACGTAAGGCCATGCAGAAATTGTAAAAGATTATTTAACTATTTATCGGGAGCGCCGATCTGTCCGTCGTGCCAGGATAAACTTGAAGAAAAATTCCGGGAAGTAAAGGCATATATCAATGAACATCCGAGCGCCAGTATCAAGGATATATCGGAAGAGGTGGATGTAACGACAAAGCAGTTAAAGACATGGATACGCGAAGAGCGCCTGAAATTTGCAGACGATTCTCCGGTTGGGATAGAGTGCATGAATTGCGGGAAAACGATAAAATTTGGAAAATATTGTGAGGCCTGCAAAGGGAAAATGATCAGCAATCTTTCAAAAGCGGTGGAGCGGCCGCAGCAGGACGAGGGAAGAAAGCCGTTGTCATCGAACGGGAATAAAATGCGTTTTTTGGATAGTTAAGCGGTGGGTTTTCGATACAGAAGAGAGGATGCCGCGGCAGGCGTTCTCTCTTTTGGCGTATGCTGCGGAGGTGGATAGAACGTGATCGATCAGGAGCGTGTCCGTGAAATGACAAAGCTTGCGGCTTATGAGGCGCACAATGGAAAAAAATATAAAATGATGACGCGGTTTTTCCGCAGTGATTTTGTGGGACGGCATCTTTTTAAGGCCTTTGCTGCGGGGACGGCGGCATATGGGATCATACTGCTGATGTGGGGAATGTATCATTTTGATGAGCTGATTGAACAGTTAGACTCCATGGATATCGTGCAGTTTGGGATTGCGGTTTTGGTGCGGTATCTTATCTTCCAGCTTGTGTATCTGGTTGCGGTGGATATCTATGCGAATCTTTTCTATGCGGAGGGAAAACGTGATCTCAGACGTTTTTACAGGCGTCTGAAACGGCTTGACCGGCTGTATGACGAAGAGGAGAGCCGCAGGGCGCCGAACCGCAGGGAGGATCATTAGGAGGAACGATGGCTGTTTTACTGGAATTTAAGGAACAGGTGCGGGGGATTTACAGCAAATATGAATCGTATCTGCTTCCGGTTTTCAAATTCATACTGGCAATTGGGATTTTTTTGCTGATCAGGGAAAAACTGGGCTATATGCAGCGTTTAAACAGCGTTCCGTTTTTAGTCATATTGGCGCTGGCCGCATCGATACTTCCAATGTCGGTCATGCTTCTGATTACCGGCGCGCTGGTCACGCTGCACTGTTATGCGCTGTCTCTGCCGGTCGGCGTGACGGCGCTCCTGCTGTTTGTTATTATGTATCTGCTGTATTTCCGTTTTGCGCCGCAGATGGCGTATAATGCGCTGCTGACGCCGCTTGCATTCGGACTTGGCATTCCGTATGTCATGCCTGTGGTAAACGGGCTGCTGCAGTCTCCCACGTCGGTGATCCCAACGGTATGCGGGACAGTGATGTATTTTTTCTTAAAAGGCGTTATTGCCAATGAGGCAAGCCTTGCAACGGTAGATGAGGGAGAGCAGATTACGGATAAATTTGCAGAGATCATCAACCAGCTTGTCGGGAACAGGGAAATGTATCTGACGGCGCTTGTGTTTGCCGCCGTGGCGCTTGTTGTATTTATTATCCGCAGGCTTTCGGTTGATTATGCATGGACGATCGCGATCGTGACAGGCATGCTTTTGGAGTATTTTGCATTGTTTATGGGTTATATGGACATTGGCATTTATGACAGGATGGCGCCGCTTACGGTCGGCTGTGTCGTGAGCGCGCTGATCGCTTTTGTTTTTCAGTTTTTTTTCTTCAACCTGGATTATACGAGGGCGGAACGGGTGCAGTTTGAGGACGATGAGTATTATTATTATGTCAAGGCGATACCGAAGCGTTATGTGTCCGGACGGGAAAAAACGATAAAGAAGATAAGCAGCAACGGCAGGCCGCGCAGGGACGGCGTTACCCGCGAGGAACTGATGGAAGACATGGATATCCATATGAATGACGATTAAGGGGCTACAGGCAAAAGGGCGGAAGGAAGTGAGTGTGTGCAGACGATCATCAGTACGATACAGGGTTTTTTTGAAAAATATATGTTTTGGATCAATCCGCCGAAAGCAAATGTGACAGATATTGTGGAAATCCTCATCATTACATTTTTGTTTTATGAAGTGCTTGTGTGGATCAAGGATACCCGCGCATGGATGCTTTTTAAAGGGATCCTTGTTATATTGCTGTTTATCCTCGTTGCCGCATTCTTTCAGATGAGTACGATCCTGTGGCTTGCGAGCAAGATGGCGAATGTCGTGCTGATTGCGCTTGTCGTCATTTTCCAGCCGGAATTGCGGAAGGCTCTGGAACAGGTCGGCAGGCGGCGGATCGTCGCTTCGCTTTTTAATTTCGGGACGCTGCAGGAAAACGGCAGGTTCAGCGATAAGACGATCCAGGAGCTTGTGCGCGCTTCCTTTGCGATGGGCGAGGTAAAGACGGGCGCGCTGATCGTTGTGGAACAGGATATTGTGCTGGCGGAGTATGAACGGACGGGGATTGACCTGGACGCGGTCCTGACGAGCCAGCTTTTGTTGAATATATTTGAAAAAAACACGCCGCTGCATGACGGCGCGGTGATCGTGCGCGGGAACCGCGTGACGGCGGCAACCTGCTATCTGCCTTTGTCAGACAGCATGAATATCAGCAAGGAACTCGGCACCAGGCACCGTGCGGCGGTTGGCATCAGTGAGGTGAGCGATTCGCTGACGATCATTGTATCGGAAGAGACAGGGGCGGTGTCGACAGCCAAAGGCGGGGAGATCTTCCGCGGGCTGACGCAGGATGAGCTGCGCGCGCAGCTTGTGGAGATCCAGAATGCGGAACGGCCGCAGGCGTCGCGCCTGCAATTACTGCAAAGGAGGCTGAAGCATGTTAAAGAGGCTGGCAAAGAAACTGACGCATAATCTCGGGCTGAAGTTAGTCGCGCTCCTGTTTGCGGTCGGGATGTGGATGGCGGTTGTAAATCTGGACGACCCGACGATCAATAAGCCGTTTACGATTGCGGTAACGATAGAAAACGAAGACGTTATTGCGTCGATGGGAAAGTATTTTGAGGTGATTAATGAATCGGGCAATGTGACGTTTAATGTTTCGGGGAAACGGAGCATTGTGGATAAGCTGAGCGTTTCGGATTTCAAGGCGACGGCGGACATGAACCAGCTGATACAGCAGGATGATACGTCGGTCGTGCCGATTGAGATCGTCGCGCTGCGTTACGCAAGCCAGCTTACGATTTCGAGGCGCGGGAAAGAGCTTCAGGTGAGCCTGGAAGACCTGATGCGGGCGCAGTTTATTATCCAGCCGGTTGCAAAAGGGGATCCGGCGGACGGGTATGCGCTCGGCAGCATGGAGGTGACGCCGAACCTGTTAAAGGTGTCCGGCCCGAAGGCGATTGTTTCGGAGATCGAGTCGGTGAAGGCGACCATTGACATTTCGGATATGACGTCCAGGATCACGGACAGCGTCGTGCCGGCGCTGCTGGATAAAGACGGGGAAGCGGTCGACACGACAAGGCTTACGATGAATATCAGCACGGTGACGGTGAACGCCGAGATCCTGGTGGAAAAGAATGTCGCAATCCGCGCCGGTTACAGCGGCGACCCGGAAGAGGGGTTTGAGGTGATCGCGGTCACGCCGGATCCGGAGGAGATAAAAATTAAAGGCACCGCGGATGTTTTGAATGGGATCAACGCGATTACAATACCGGATACGGTCATCAATGTAGACGGGGTAAACGCGATTTTTACACAGCAGATCGATATTACAAAATATCTGCCGTCAGGCGTGACGCTCAGCGATTCGTCGCAGGCGAATATTACCGTGAAGGTGGACGTGGAGCAGCTTGCGGGCAAGACGTTTACGGTGCCGGTTGACAATATTGACGTGGATAACCTGCCGGAAGGATACCGCATTATGTTTGGCACGCGCTCTGTGGAGATAACAATTTTCGGGCTGAACAGTGATCTGTCGGAGCTTACCGCAACATCGCTGCGGCCGGTGCTGGATGTAGAAGGCGTATCGGCGGGCAGCCATGTCGGGCAGCTGACGCTGAATCTGGACAGCAAATTTATTGTCGCGGACACAACGGTTCCATATACGATTATAACGGAGCCGGATACGAACGCATCGGACGGAGACACCGTCGACGACAGCGGACAGGATAACGACGCCGCAGATACGCAGGCGGATACCGAGACAGGCGGTGAGGACGGAAACGGAGACGGCAGCAATGCGGATGGAGACACAACGGCTGCCGGGCAGGGACGTTCAGATACAAATACAAATACGGACACAGGCGACAGTGAGGATTAAAATTCGGAGGGTTAAGATTAAAAATGGGCAGGATGTTTGGGACAGACGGCGTCAGGGGCATTGCGGGCGCGGAGCTTACGATTGAGCTCGCCACACAGCTTGGGCAGGCGGGCGCATATGTATTGACAAAGGAAAAGGAACACCAGGCGACGATCATTGTGGGATGTGATACGCGGATTTCGGGCGGGATGCTTGCGAACGCGTTGATGGCGGGCATTTGCTCGGTCGGGGCGAACGCGATTTATGTGGGCGTTGTGCCGACGCCGGCGGTCGCTTATCTGACCAGAAAGCATAAGGTCGATGCGGGCGTTGTGATATCCGCCTCGCACAACCCGATGGAATTTAACGGCATTAAATTCTTTAACGGAGAGGGTTACAAGCTATCGGACGAGTTGGAGGACGAGATCGAAGCGCTGATCAGAAACCATATGAAGGACGTCGCGCTGCCGATCGGCTCCGGCATCGGCAGGATCGATTACCGGTTTGATATCCGCGACGAGTATGTAAGGTTTGTAAAAAAATGCGTTCCGGTGGATCTGAGCGGAATGAAAATTGTTGCAGACTGCGCTGAGGGCGCGTCCTATTATACGTCTGTAAAAGCGCTGCAGGAGCTGGGCGCGGATCTGGTTCCGATCCATGTGCATCCGGACGGGACAAATATCAATGCAAACTGCGGTTCCACGCACATGGATGAGCTGCGGGGGCGCGTCGTCTATGAAAAAGCGGATATCGGGCTGGCGTTTGACGGAGACGCCGACCGCCTGCTGGCGGTCGATGAAAACGGCAATATCGTAGACGGCGACCAGCTTATGGCGATCTGCGCCAATTATATGAAAGAAAAGGGCGTATTAAAAAAGGATACGGTCGTCGTTACGGTCATGTCAAACCTCGGTTTTTCCATTATGGGAAAGGAAAAGGGGCTGCATATTGAAAAGACAAAAGTGGGCGACCGCTATGTGCTGGAAAATATGCGGGAAAACGGTTATAATATCGGCGGCGAACAGTCGGGGCATATTATCTTTCTGGATGATAATACGACCGGGGACGGGCTGCTGAGCGCGCTCCATGTCCTGCAGGTTATGGTGGAGACGAAGAAAACGCTCTCCGAACTGGCTTCTGTTATGGAGATTTATCCGCAGGCGCTTGTGAATGCAAAGGTGCCGAACCATAAGAAGGAGCATTATATGGAGTATGCGGAAATCGCAGAGGCGATCGCGCAGCTTGAGAAAAAATTCAATGGGGAAGGCAGAGTGCTGATCCGCCCGTCTGGAACAGAGCCGCTTGTGCGCGTGATGATCGAGGGGAAGGATCAGAAGGAAATTGAAGAGGAGGCCACGAAACTGGCAAAACTGATTACAGAAATTATGTTGTAGGGTGGGAAAATTATGGTTAGTCAGAAGGTAAAGGTAAAAAATCCGACCGGGCTGCACCTGCGTCCGGCAGGGATTTTGTGTAAGGCTGCGATGGAGTACAATGCAGTGATTACATTTAAATATAATGGTGATAATATTGCAAATGCAAAAAGTGTATTGAGCGTGCTGGGCGCATGCATCAAGAGCGGGGATGAAATCGAATTGATCTGCGAAGGGGACGATGAGGAAAAGGCGCTGCATGATATTGTGGCGTTGATCACGTCCGGGCTTGGCGAATAAAAACGGAGGGAAAACATTGGAGACAGGGACAAAGAGAAAGATTTTCCTTACCGGCAGCAACGGGCAGCTGGGACGGGCGTTAAATGAGGAATATGCTTCCGAAGCGGCGGCGGAGCTGATCAATACCGATGTGCCGGATCTGGATATCACAAATCTGGAGGAAGTTTTAAAACAGGTGCAGAAAATAAAGCCGGATGTAATTATTAACTGCGCGGCGATGACGGCGGTGGATCTTTGCGAATCGCGGTATGAGGACGCGTACCGGGCCAATGCGGTCGGGCCGCGGAATTTAAGCATCGCGGCGGCGCAGGTTGGGGCGAAGATGTTTCAGATCTCAACGGACTATGTGTTTTCCGGCGATACGGACCGGCCTTATATAGAGGATGACCGGCCGGATCCGCAGAGCGTATATGGCCGGACGAAATATGTCGGGGAGCAGATGGTGCGGGAATTTGCGGAGAAATATTTTATTATCCGTACGGCATGGCTCTATGGCGAGGGCAAAAATTTTGTGCGCACGATGTTAAAGCTTGCGGAGACAAATGAAACGGTGCGTGTGGTGGGCGATCAGTTTGGGACGCCGACGAGTGCAAAAGATGTGGCGAAAATGATCCATTATCTGGAGCCGACGCAGAATTATGGCGTCTTCCACGGAACCTGTGAGGGGTCTTGCAGCTGGGCGGATTTTGCGGTGGAGATCTTCCGTCAGGCGGGGCTGCCGACAAAGGTGGAATATATTACGACCGGGGAATACGGCGCGGCGGCAAAGCGGCCTGCGAATGCGGTTTTGGATAATCAGATGCTTCGCATGACCGGCGATTTCCGTATGCCGGAATGGAAAGACGCGCTGGCGGTTTATTTAGGCAGGCCGGCAGACGGATCCGGCAATGCGTGAGAATTTAAAGGAGAACTGAGATGAGGACATATCTGGTAACGGGCGGGGCCGGGTTTATCGGCTCGAATTACATTCACTATATGTTTCGCAAATACGGAGACGAGATACGCATCATCAATGTGGATGCGCTGACTTATGCGGGAAATCTGGAAAATTTACGGGATATAGAAAAACGTCCGAATTATACGTTTATTAAGGCTGACATTTGCGACAGGGAAGCCATTGAAAAAATATTTTCAGAAAACGACATTGACCGCGTGGTGCATTTTGCGGCGGAAAGCCATGTGGACCGCAGTATCCGCAATCCGGAGATTTTTGTGCAGACCAATGTGATGGGGACGGCGGTTATGCTCAACTGCGCGAAAGCGGCGTGGGAGCTGCCGGACGGCGGCTTTCAGGAGGGAAAACGGTTTCTGCACGTATCGACGGACGAGGTCTACGGTTCGCTGGACGAGGACGGCGGTTATTTTTATGAGACGACGCCGTATGCGCCGCACAGCCCGTACAGCGCGAGCAAAGCGTCTTCGGACATGCTGGTGAAGGCTTATGTGGATACGTATCAGTTCCCGGCAAACATTACAAACTGCTCGAACAATTACGGGCCGTATCAGTTTCCGGAAAAGCTGATCCCGCTGATCATCAACAATGCGCTGCACGGCAGGAAGCTGCCGGTCTACGGGGACGGGAAAAACGTCCGCGACTGGCTGTATGTAGAGGACCACGCGCGTGCGATCGATATGGTGCAGGAAAACGGGCGGCTCGGAGAGACATATAATGTCGGCGGACATAATGAGAAACAGAATATTGAGATTATCCATATTATCCTGGATACGCTGCTTGAAATGCTGCCGCAGGACGATCCGCGCAGAAAATCCGTAAGCTATGATCTGATTACTTATGTGGAAGACCGGAAAGGGCATGACCGCCGCTATGCGATTGCGCCGGATAAGATCAGGGCGGAGCTCGGCTGGGAGCCGGAGGTCATGTTTAAGGACGGGATCAGAAAGACGATCGCGTGGTTCTTTGCGCATGAGGAATGGATGGCGCATGTGACAAGCGGGGACTATCAGAAATATTATGACGAAATGTATCAGGTGAAGTAAAGGGTTGACCGATGAGTGGGAAAAAGTTTGTTGTACAGGAAGCGCATTTTCATATTGCGGATAAAGGGTGTTTTGTGCTGATTGGCTGGTATCCGAAGGAAGATATGGGCGCAGAGGCGCTGTCTGTCTTTTTCGGGGGAAACCGGCTGGAAACGCAGGTGCGCTGTCTGGAAGATGAATCTGTACAGCAAAAATATGCCAGGTATGACTTGGCGGTGACAAAAGAATACGTAATCCTTGCGAAGACGCCAAATTCCCTGCGTGGTTTCGGAGCGCTGTCCCTGCGGCTGGCTGGCGGCGGGACGGTATATAAGTGCAGCGCCAGACGGCTTCGCAAAATGCAAAAGCAGCTGAGCTACCGGATTACAAGTATGCAGATTACGGGCGCGGATTACGTTGTGGCGGGATGGGCCGCTTCCGAAACTCCGGTGAAAATTAATATTTTTGATAAGGGAAAGACGCCTGTCCAGTGTGAGGTCAGCCATTTCCCGAGACCGGATGTGGCGTTGGAGTATCGGGAATCCGAAACGCTGGCGGACAGCGGGTTTACGGTCACAGTGCCAATGAGCGGGCGGAAAAAGCTCTTTTTACAGATAACGGACGGGGAAATGTCTGCGGTGTACCCGTTCCGCGCGGTGGACAGGCGCAGGATCATGCTGTATCTGAAAAAAGCGCATTATTATATGAAGCGCAACGGAATAAAACAGACATTTCGGCGCGCGGTCAATGAATTGTATGAGATCATTGGCGATACCGGGAATTATATGAAGTGGCGCAGGAAAAATATGCCGACGCAAAAGCAGCTGGAGCAGCAGCGGAACGCCCAGCCGCAGAATGCGCCGTTGGTCTGCTGCATTACGCCCTATGAAGATACGCGCCATATGATAACCCTGGCGCAGTCGTTAGAGAGCCAGACGTATCAAAACTGGAAATGGGTGGTGGCATGTACCGGCGCGGAGCAGGAAAAGCTGCGGGAACGCCTGGGGAACAGCGGACGCGCAGTCTGTGAGAAACTAATGCCTGTTTCCGTAGAAGGGCAGGCGGAATATCAGCATCGGATCGCGGCTGCGATCGAAGGGCTGCGGCAGTTAAAAGACGATCGGATGTGGGTGACATTTGCGGCTCCCGCCGATACGTTTGAACCGAATGCTTTTTATGACGCGCTCCGGTTTGCGCAGGGGCATGAGGGTATGTCCATGGTGTATACGGACGAAGATATTGTTTCTGATGACGGAAAGCAGTATAGCGAGCCGGTTTTTAAATCTGATTTTAATATTGATATGCTGCGGGCGATGAATTATATTGGACATGCGGTGTTTCTGCGCGGCGATCTGCTCGCGGAGCTTGGCGGATGGAACCCGTCGTTTGGGCTGAATGCGTCGTATGACTATTTTCTGCGTGCGGCGGAATGCGCGGAAAAAATAGGCCATCTGCCGCAGGCTGTCTATCATAAGCGGGAACATACGCAAAAGCAGGCGGAAGGGGCGCAGGCGATCCTGAACGCGCATTATAAGCGGATGCAGATTCCGGCAGCGGCAGTCCCGTCGGAAACGGCAGGCATTTACCATACGCGCTACCAGTGGGGGGAAACGCCGCTCGTATCGATCAATATACCAAACAAAGATCATATTGATGATCTGGATACCTGTGTGCAGTCGGTGCTTAAAAACTGCACTTATCCAAATTATGAAATTGTGATTATAGAAAATAACAGCACGTCGGAGCAGACGTTTGATTATTATAAAAAGATACAGGAAGCGGATGCGCGGGTGCGCGTTGTTTTCTGGAAGGAAGCGTTTAATTATTCAAAGATCACGAATTTCGGCGTGGAGCAGTCAAACGGGGAATATATCCTGTTATTGAATAACGACACCGAAGTGATCACGCCGGATTTTATCGAAGAGATGCTCGGTTATTGTATGCGGGAGGACGTCGGCGTCTGCGGCGCAAGGCTGTTTTATTTTGACGACACGATCCAGCATGCGGGCGTGGTCGTCGGGCTCGGCGGCATCTGCGGCGAAGGGTTTCAGGGATTCCCGAAAGAAAACGGCGGCTATCAGAACCGGATTTTCTGCCCGCAGGATTACAGCGCGGTTACGGCGGCGTGCCTGATGACAAAAAAGAGCGTATTTGAAGAAGTCGGCGGCATGGACGGCGGGCTTCAGGTCGCTTATAATGACATTGATTACTGCTTAAAGGTAAGGCGCAGCGGCAGGCTGGTCGTATACAATCCGTTTGCAATGCTGCACCATTATGAATATAAATCCAGAGGGACGGAAAATACGGCGGAAAAACTGGCGCGCTATAACCGGGAAGTGGATATTTTTACTGCCCGCTGGTCGGATATCATAAGCGCAGGCGATCCGTATTATAATCCGAATTTAACAAAACGGTATCAGGACTTTTCTTTGCGGCGGATAGAACTGCTGTAGGGATTGCCCCGAAAATGCAAAATTGCGGAGCTGTTTATCGGCAGGAAAGGGACAGGATGCGGGAACAAATTGGAAAAGTGACCATTTATCACAGTGAGCAGGCAGGCGCGGAAGCGGCTTCGGCGTCGATGGAAAAAAAGACGCTCTATGACATCGTAAGCCGACAGAAAGAAGCGGATTATCATGCCGCGATTATAAATGCGAAGAGCTGGCCCGTTATGTATCAGCTCGCGGAGCCGCGGGCGAATGTGATCGATTGGCTGGACGTTATCCCAGGCGGAAAGGCGCTTGAAATCGGCGCAGGCTGCGGGACGCTGACGGGCGCGCTGTTAAAGAAAGGTCTGCGCGTAACGGCGCAGGAGAGCGATCCGGATTATTGCAGGCTCAACGCCATGCGCCACGATACATCCGATGGCCTGACGCTGTATGCCCAGCCGTTTTCTGTGTGTGAACCGCTGCTGCCATGTGATTTTGACTATGTGTTTGCGGTCGGCGCACAGGCGGATGTGCCGGCCGGGGAGTTTTTAAAGAAGATTGTAAAACACCTGAAACCTGGCGGCCTGCTCATACTTGCGACAGAAAATAAATTTGGATTAAAATACTGGGCAGGCTGCGCGGAAGACCGGACGGGGATTGTTTTTGGCGGGCTTGAGCGCGCACCGAAAACGAACGGCGTCCCGCCCTGCACGAAAGAGGGACTGCAGAGATTGCTTGCAGACGCCGGTTTTGTAAAACCGCAATTTTATTATCCGTATCCCGACTATCGGTTTGCGTTAGAGGTGTATTCCGATGAGCGGCTGCCGAAAAAAGGCGAGCTGTCTTATAATATTGCGAATTACGACCATGACCGCCTGATTTTATTTGACGAGCAGAAAGTATTTGACACAATCATAGCGGAAGGGCAGTTTGCGCGGTTTTCCAATTCTTTTTTGTGTTTCGCAAAGCCCGCGGGAGCTGTTTCCGAAGCCGGGGACACAGACATTACAGGCGGCGTCCTTTATACGCGCTATGCATCAGACCGCGCGCGCGCGTTTGCAATCCGGACGGATATTAAAAAAATTAAATCCGGCCATAATAAAAAGGAGGAAAAGCTGGTCGTCAGGAAATTCCCGCTGTATGAAGCGGGCGCAGCGCATATCCGCCATATCGCATCCGCCTGTGAGAAATTGTCCGCGCAGTACGCGGAGAGCGGACTGCTGTTTAATGACTGCCAATTGCGGGAACATGGGGGCGTATATGCGGAGTTTACATTCCTGCGGGGAGAGTCGCTGCTAAACCGCGTGGAACAGGCGGTTGCCGAAGAAGCCTGTGATACGGTGTATGGGATATTGACAAAGATGGTACAATATATCAGAAGTGACAAAAACAGTATGCCGTTTCGGGAAACGGCCGCATTCACAGAAGTGTTTGGGGCTGTGCCGGAAGGGGCGCTGCCGGAAGACTTACCGTGCAGCGCGGTTTCGGATATTGATTTGATTCTGCCGAATATTTTTGTGGACGGGGAGGGAAACTGGAACGTCATAGATTATGAGTGGACGTTTTTCTTTCCTGTGCCGCAAAACTTTATCATTTACCGCACGCTGTTTTTCCTTGCGCACGAAAATCCGGACTGTCCCATGCTTGCTATGGAGAAGCTGCTGAATTTTGCGGGGATCACAGAGGGGGAGGCTGCGGCATATGAAAAAATGGAAGCGCAGTTTCAGCGTTATGTGACGGGAAATGTGCCGCCCTACCGCGAAATGGTAAATCTGCTGGAGCGGAAGTTTTTCCATGTGGCGGAATTAAAAGCGGATTATGACCGGATTGCGGCGCAGAATGAGCTGTTAAAGGGCAAAGGTTTCTGGAAGTTTGCGCGGAAATTAAAACGGGTGATTGGCAGGGGCGGGCCGCGGCCATGAGAATGGCGGCCGGTTTTCACAGATAACAGGATTTTACAAAGAGGAAAGTATTATGCCAAATTCAAAGGAACAGTATAAGCGTTTTATCATGTTTTTGGGCACTGTGCTGATCGTCGCAGCGTTGACGGCCATGTATGCGTGGCTTTGGTTTACATATTACGGCAACCGTAATATGCATCTGTTCAAGAAATATAATTATTTCTGGAACCGGGGAAACTGGACCATCATCATGCTGTACGGACTGGTGCTTGTGCTATTTATGAAAGTGCTTGGCGGTTTCCGCGTCGGGTATCTGCGCAACATTGACGTGCTTTATTCGCAGATCCTGTCGATCCTTGCGACCAATATGGTCGCTTACCTGCAGATGGCGCTGATCGGCAAATGGGCGTTTACAGAAAATATGATGCCGATGGTGTGGCTGTCGGCCATTGATCTGACAGTCGGCGTTATCTGGATCCTGTTTATGCGTTTTGTTTACGCAAAGCTCTACCCGCCGCATGAAATGCTGCTGATCTACGGCGACATCAGCCCGAAGGCGCTGTTATATAAACTGCAGTCGCGCGATGATAAATATCTGGTGCGCAAAATGGTCCATATCCGCGAGGGGACAGATAAAATTTTAAAGATGATCCCGCGCTATGAATCGGTGATCATCGGGGATATCCCGTCGCATGAGCGGAATCTGTTTTTAAAGTATTGTTTTGAGAACAATGTCCGCTGCTATTCCGTCCCGAAGATCTCGGATATCATGATCACGACGGCGGCGGAAATTGACCTGTTCGACTCGCCGCTGCTGCTGTTCCGGAACCAGGGGCCGACGTTCGGGCAGCTTGTGTGCAAACGGGCGATGGATATCGCCATTTCACTGCTTGGCTGTATTCTGGCGTCTCCGATCATGCTGATCATCGCGGCGGCGATCAAGCTGTATGACGGCGGGCCGGTGTTTTATAAGCAGGAGCGGATCACAAAGGACGGAAAGCCGTTTTTGATCTATAAATTCCGCAGTATGATCGTGGAATCGGAAAAGCGCGGTGCGCGGCTGGCGAGCGAGCATGACGACCGGATTACGCCGGTCGGGCGCGTGATCCGCAGGCTGCATTTTGACGAGCTGCCGCAGTTATTTAATGTATTGCTCGGAGATATGTCGTTCGTCGGGCCAAGGCCGGAGCGGGAAGAGATTACGAGAGAATACGAGGAGAGCATTCCGCAGTTCCGCATGCGCCTGAAAATGAAGGCCGGCCTGACGGGATATGCGCAGGTGTATGGCCAGTACAATACCGTTCCGTACGATAAATTAAAACTGGATTTGACTTATATAGAAAGATATTCGCTCTGGCTGGACATAAAATTGATCTTATTGACGGTGAAGATCCTCTTCCAGAAAGAAAAATCAGAGGGCGTGGACGACAGCCAGACGACAGCGTTAAGAAATGAAGAATAAAAGTAAAAATAAAACCAATAAAAATAAGGGCGGCAGGGCGTTTTCCAAAAGCGCGCCCATCGTGTCTGTGGTGATTCCGGCCTATCATGCGGCGGCTTATCTGGAGCAGGCGGCGCTGTCTGTCGTAAACCAGACATATGAAGGGGAATGGGAGCTTTTGATTGTTGACGACGCTTCGGACGACCGCACAGGGGAAGTGGGGCAGGCGCTGGAGAAAAAAGATCCGCGCATCCGATATATCCGGCAGCCGTCGAACCAGGGCGTGGCGGCCGCCAGAAACCGCGGCGTCAAAGAGGCGAAAGGCGCGTATGTCGCGTTCCTTGACGCGGACGACTGGTGGGAAGCGGGGAAATTAGAGGCGCAGATGGCGCTGCTGGAAAAGACGGGCATGGCGTTATGCTGCACCGGGCGCGAGCTGATGGCTCCCGATGGCGCGCCGGTCGGACGGGTCATTTCCGTACCGGAGCGGATTACGTATAAAATGCTGTTAAAGACAAACCTGATCCCGCTGGGTTCGGTCGTCATGAAAAAGGAAGCCGCCGCGGAATTTGGGTTTACGCATGATAAATACCATGAAGATTATATTTTATGGTTAAATGTCCTGAGAAAATACGGGGACGCCTGCGGCATTGCGCACCCGTTTTTGAAATGCCGCCTGAGCGCGGGCGGGAAATCGAGGAACAAATTAAAGTCCGCATGGATGCATTACCATTCCTGCCGCTGCGCGGGCATTGGCAGGATAAAGTCGATGTACTGCATGGTTTTTTATGCGATAAACGGGGTTTTAAAATATTACGGGTAAAGGAGCGGCGGATATGCTGGCATTTAAAATCAGACAATTGTTTAAGATGGCGGCGCAGAATATTTATCTGCCGTTTTGTTACCGGCTCTTCTGCCTGCGCCCGATAAAAAAGGGGCAGATCGTGTTTGCGGACGCGCACCATGACCAGATACCGTTCAGTATGCAGGAGATCCATGCAAAGCTCATTGAAAACGGCTGCGACGTGATCGACTGTTTCTGCGATTACGGCAGGCGGCCTTTCCTAAGCGTATTGAAAAAAATGACGGCGTTCATGAAGCTGTACGCGCAGACCGAGTACGTATTTATCTGTGACTACTTCCTGCCAATATCTTCCTGTAAGCAGCGGGAGGGGACAAAGCTGATCCAGCTGTGGCATTCCGGCGGACTGATGAAAAAATATGCGTATGACGCGCCGGAAGATATCCCGCCGTATTATAAAGGGAATATGTTTGGCAATTATACATTTTTGACGCTGAGCTCGGAAAATGTCATTCCGGTGCATGAGAAGGCGCTGCGGCTGCCGAAGGAGCGGTTTTTAGTGAGCGGGCTTGCGCGGACGGACGTTTATTTTAAGCAGTCGTATAATGCCGCGTGCAGAGAGCGGTTCTACCGGATGTATCCGGAGGCAAAGGGGAAAAAAATTATTTTGTGGGCGCCGACGTTCCGCGGCAATGCGGCGGATCCGTATGTCATTGGGACGGAGGCGGTGAAAAAGCTTGCCGCGGGGCATAAGGACTGGTATGTCGTGATAAAAATGCACCCGCATATCGATGCAAGGGAACAGACGTCAAACTGCGCGCTGCCGACGGAGCAGGCGCTTCCGGTCACCGATCTGATGATCACCGATTATTCTTCGGTATTTTTTGATTATCTGGTCTACCGCAGGCCGGCTGTGTTTTTTGCGCCGGACTTGCAGCAGTATGAGGCGGGGCGCGGTTTTTATATTGATTACCGCACATTGCCGGGGCCGGTTGTCACCGATGGGGACAGGCTTGCGCAGGCGGTGGAGGCGGAGCTGGAAAATCCGCACAGCGGGGAACTGGACGCCTGGTATGCATGGCATATGGGCGCGTGTGACGGACATTCCGCAGAGCGGATTCTCAAAGCGGTCGGGCTTGACGGCAGGTAAGGAGAACAGACAGTGAAAAGATTTATTGAGGATGTAAAAAAATACAGGAAATATGCAGTATATGCGGCAAAGTCAGAGTTAAAGTCCGAGGTGGCCAATTCGCATCTGAGCTGGCTGTGGTGGATTTTGGATCCGCTGCTGTTCATGCTGGTCTATTCGTTTGTCGCGGTCATTGTATTCCGCAAAAGCGAACAGTATTTTGCCGCATTTATTTTTATCGGTTATAACTGCTGGAACTTTTTTTCCAATACCCTGCGCCAGAGCGTAAAGCTTGTGACGGCAAACAGCGCGATCGTGTCAAAGGTCTATCTGCCCAAATTTGTCCTGATCTTTGTAAAGATGACGGCGAACGGCTTTAAAATGATGATCGCGTTTTCCATCGTTGTTGTTATGATGGTCGGCTACCATGTGCCGGTTGACTGGAAGATCCTGTATATGATCCCGCTGTTTCTGACGCTTTTTGTCGTAACATTCGGCCTGAGTACGTTTTTGCTGCATTTTGGCGTGTATGTGGAGGATCTGGCGAATGTGATACAGGTTGTGCTGAAGCTTATTTTTTACCTGACAGGTATTTTTTATTCGGTCAGCAAGCGTGTGCCGTACCCGTACAGCAGCCTGCTTTTAAAATGCAATCCGATGGCTTATCTGATTGACGCAATGCGTGACAGCCTGCTGTATCAGGCGGTCCCGGACTGCGGGCTGATGGCGGCGTGGTTTCTGGTCGGGCTGCTGCTTTCTGTTTTTGGCGTGCGCACGATCTACCGCCACGAAAACAGTTATGTAAAGGTGATGTGAGCGGGCTACCCTTTAAAATTTTATTATTTTTTCGTATTCTTTTAAGGAAAGAACAGAGGTAATGAACATGGATGGACTTGCACAGAGCGCGGGGACAGAATATGCGATTGAAGTGGAAAATCTGAAGATCCGTTATAAATGCCTGCAGAAAATGTCGATCAAAAAGAGCCTGTTGAGCCTGAAAAAATCACAGGTGGACGTATTTGAGGCGGTGCGCGGCGTATCGTTTAAAGTCCCAAAGGGCGAGATCATGGGCATTGTCGGGAAAAACGGCAGCGGAAAATCTACGATGCTGCGGGCGATCGCGGGGATCTTTTCCGCGGACGAGGGCAGCATTGACCTGCATGGGCATACGGTATCCCTGCTGTCCATTGGCGTCGGATTCCAGAAGAAACTGTCGGGGCGAGAAAATATCTATTTAAGCGGCCTGCTGCTCGGGTTTACGGAGGAGCAGATCGAAGAAAAGATGGATGAGATCATCGCGTTTTCCGAACTTGGCAGATTTGTGGACAAGCCGGTGCGCACATATTCGAGCGGCATGTATTCCAAGCTTGCGTTTTCAATCACCGCGATTTTGGAGACGGAGATCATGCTGATCGACGAGGTGTTAAGCGTCGGGGACGTCCGGTTTAAAAAGAAAAGCTTTGCAAAGATGAAGGAATTGATCAGTCAGGAAGACCGGACGGTCATCATTGTATCGCACAGCTCGGAGACGCTGGAAAAGCTTTGCGACACGATTCTGTGGCTGCACGACGGCAAAGTGAAAATGCAGGGAAGTACGGAGGACGTCCTGCCGCTTTATAACGATTATATGTCCTGAAAGGAGCGCATTATGCAGCTTGTTATCTGTGCAGCGATACTGCTGGTTAGTTTTTTTATTTATTATCTGTTTGGAAAGGCCGTCTGCCTGCGCTATCACTGGGATCTGATTGTGCCGGAGATTGTCTGCCTGGGCTTCTTTTTGTATTTTGGCGCGTTCCAGGTCATTGCGCTGATCATGATCTTTACGCAGCAGAAATTGCATGTGCTTGGTTTTACGTGGGGGATTATCCTGTTGCTTCTGGCGGCGATGAGCGTCGACGTCATTTATAAAGAGAGAAAAGAAAACAGGGCGGCACAGGCGGAGCCTGCCGGAACGGAAAAATGGGAAGGGCTTTTTCTGGCGGCGCTGATTGCGGCGATCGTCTGCGAATGCCTGACAGGGCTTTTGCTGCAGCGCAGCATTGGATGGGATTTTGCATACTATATCGGGAATATGTCGACCTCTGTAGCTACGGACACGATGTATGTGTACGATGGCAGCAGCGGGATGAAGCTTTCCCATCTGGATCTGCGTTACGCGCTTTCCGGATTTTATATGAATACCGCGTGGATCGCGCAGCTTGTGCATGTGCCGGCCATTCTCATTCAGAAATATGTCGTTGGCGTGGCGGATATTTTGCTTGCGGACGCGGCGCTTTACAGCTTTGCGTCTGAGGTCTTTGGCAGAAACAAAAAAAAGAGCGCCCTGCTTGTCACAATTGTGATCGTCATGACGGTATTCTGGGATGTGTATGATACGAGCGCGCAGTTTTTGCTGCTGCGCGGGTATGAGGCGAAGGCGTATTGCGCGAATGTCGTATTGCCGATGACGGCGTATCTTTTGTACCGTATCTGGAAGCGCGATGACCGGATGCAAAACTGGGCGGAGCTTTTTTTAGTCGCGTTTGCGAGCGTGGCGGTGTCCATGTCGTCTGTCATGCTTGTCCCGGCATTGATTGTCCTGATGATGCTTGCGCACATCTGCGTGACGAAAAGATGGGACTGGACGCTGATCCGGCGGACGCTGTACTGCCTGCTGCCGAATGTCTGTTATCTGCTGATTTATTTTGCAGGCGCGCAGGGGTGGCTTGTTGTCGCGGTGCATTAGGAGGTGGCTGGAATGATCGGTGTGTTGAAGCAATATAACGGGGATTCTCTGTATCTTGCGCTGTATGTGGCGTGTATCATAATATGCGGGCGCCAGGCGTGGAAGCGCGGGGAAGAAACGGGTAAAAAAATAACGGCGGCTTCGGCATTGGCGGTGATTTTTATCTTTAATGACGCGGCGCTGCTCCTGGTGGGGAAACTTACGGACGATACGACGTATTACCGGTTTTTCTGGATGCTTCCGGTGTTATTCCTTCCGGCGTATTTTTTTACGGAGGGGTTTTTATCGGGCGAAAAGAAGCGCGCGGCTTTCTGCGCAGCTGCGCTTGTGGTCTGCCTGCTGGCTGGCGGGAACTTTTTTATCCGCAGCGAGAACCTGTCGCGTCCGCAGAACCTGTACGGGCTGTCGCAGGATGCGATTGTGATGGCGGATGCAATGATGGAGGACTGGGAGCTGTCAAAGCTCACAGCCGGATACCGCGGCGCGGCGGAGGAAGCGCATGTGGACGGGCCGGTGGCTGCGTTTGATATGTATCTGGAATACCAGGTGCGCACGTATGAGCCGCGCATTACCTGGGCGGTCGGCCGCAAGGCGTATCTGTATCAGGCGAAAGAGGGGTATGATTACAGGAAGGGGAAATACCGCAGGCAGCAGCGTATCATTGCCGCGGTAAATGAGGGACGAAAAGAAGATGTAAAGGCGCTGCGCCGTTCCCTGGACGGGCTGGACGCCGATTATCTGGTCATACGGTCCGCGTTTGACATGGACGGTTATCTGGCGCAGGCGCAGATTGTTCCGGTTTGCTCCGGCGAGGTTTATACTTTGTATAAAGTATTGAAATAGGAGGGTAATTTGATGTTGAAGGTTTATATTTGTCCAAAGTGCGGATGGCTGCGCACAGTGTCGCGCAGGAACAGCGTGGAATGCTTTAAATGCGGGACGGACATGCTTCAGACGAAAATTACATATGATAAATATTCGGAAATGAGTGAACAGGAGCGCGAAGATTACGCGGACAGCTGGTTATACATTCATTTGAGGAATTTAAAGGAGCAGCATGTATAAAAGAGTAAACAGAGGCTGGGTAAAGCATGTGGATTTTACCATTCTGGATATCGTCCTGCTGCAGCTTGCGTTTATTACGGGCTATATTACCCGGCATGGCTGGGTAAACCCTTATGCGAACGAGCCGTATCTGCGGCTGGCGATTATCCTTGTTTTAATGGATATCTGCGTGATCTTTTTTGAAGAGTCCTATAATCAGGTCATAAAACGGAGCGCGCTTGCCGAGCTGCAGGAGGTCTGCACGACCTGCACGATTATTTTTGCGGGGATGCTGGCGTATCTGTATGCGGCAAAGATGTCTGCGGTGTATTCGCGTGAGAGTATGTTCACCTTCTGGCTCATGTCGATGGTCTATGAATATATCGGGCACTGCGTTTATAAGCAGATCGTGCGCGGTTTTATCAAGAAAAACCGCAATAAGGCGGTCATGATTATCTTAACGCTTGACCGCTATGCGGAGGAGTGCCTGCAGCAGTTTGAGGATGATGAATACCGCGAGTTTGAGATCTGCGGCATCGTGATCATAGATAAGCCGCGCGAAGGAGATGTGATCCGCGGCGTTCCGGTCGTGGCGGACGCAGATGATTTTTATGAGTATGTGCGCACGAATGTGGTGGACGAGGTCTTTATCAACGGGAATACGAGGGATTCGAGCGAGGCTTTGGCGGACGAATTGCTGGAGATGGGCATTACGGTGCATTTCAGCCTTGTGCAGCAGACGAGGCTCATGCCGAATAAGGTTCTGGAAAAATGCGGCAATTATATGGTTCTGACGTCAAGTATGCATATCGCGACGCCGAGGGAGCTGTTTTTTAAGCGGCTGATGGATATTGCGGGCAGCCTGGTCGGGCTGGCCATTACGGGCATCGCGTTCCTTATTTTTGCGCCGGTCATCAAAAAGCAGTCGCCCGGTCCGGTCTTTTTTTCACAGAAACGCGTCGGGAAAAACGGGCGGATCTTCCGCATCTATAAATTCCGCTCCATGTACGTGGACGCGGAGAAGCGCAAGCGCGACCTGATGAAGCAGAATGAGATGAACGGGCTGATGTTTAAAATGACGGACGATCCGCGCATTTTCCCGATCGGGCGTTTTATCAGGAAATATTCAATCGACGAACTGCCGCAGTTCTGGAATATTTTAAAGGGCGAGATGAGCCTTGTCGGGACCCGGCCGCCGACGCTGGATGAATACGAGCAGTATCAGCTCCACCATAAGGCAAGGCTTGGCATCAAGCCGGGGCTGACGGGCATGTGGCAGGTCAGCGGCAGGAATGACATTACGGATTTTGAAGAGGTCGTAAAGCTCGATACCCGCTATATATCGGAGTGGTCATTGGGACTTGATCTGAAAATTTTGGCGCGCACGATCCAGGTCGTGCTTTCCGGGGAAGGTTCAAAATAATATGGTACGTATATCGGTGGCGGCAGCTGCATATAATGGGGAAAAATATATCGGTGAACAGCTGGATTCCATCCTGCGCCAGCTGGGACCGCAGGATGAGGTCGTGGTGTCCGACGACGGCTCGACGGACCGCACATTGGAACTGCTTGCCGCTTATGAAAAAGCGGACAGGCGCGTGCGCGTTGTAAATGGCCCGGGGCTTGGCATTAAGCAGAATATCGCGTATGCGATCGCGCAGACAAAAGGAAACTATATCTTTCTTTCAGACCAGGACGACGTCTGGAAGGAAAATAAGGTCGCGCGCGTCATGGAGACGTTTCAGAAAGAGCGGTGCAGCCTGGTGGTGCATGACTGCATCGTGGTGAAAGAGGATCTGCGGACGGTCATCTATCCGTCGTTTTTCGCTTACCGCGGGAGCGGAGCCGGCGTCTGGAGCAATATATGGAAAAATAAATATATTGGCTGCTGTATGGCGTTTACCGGGGATTTAAAAAAATATATCCTGCCGATACCCGATGATATCCAGATGCATGACCAGTGGATCGGGGTGTTGAATGATAAGCATAACAGGGGAAAAACGGTGTTTTTGAAAGAGCCGCTTTTGTATTACCGCAGGCATACGGGGAATGTGTCGGATTTCGGGAAAAATACGGTTCCGGTGATGATAAAAAACCGGCTGCTGTTTTTGCGTAGGCTGCGGGGGCGGTAAAGATTAACTTTTTATTAAGAATATGCAAAAAGGCATGCGCGGCGGTTGACTTTAGAAAAAAATTATTATATATTCGTATACAGGTTTGCGCGAACATACAGAGAGGAATATGAGATGAGTACATCAAAGAAAAAACGTAAGAAACGTAAGATCATTATTTTTGTGATAGAGATTATTTTACTGCTGGTCGTTCTGGCGGCGTTGTTTGTATGGTCAAAGTATCAGAGAATGGGGCATGAGGCCAAGATCGATACGGATGATGTGACCGAAGCGGGCGACTGGATGAATACCGATATGGATGAGTCCACGCAGGAGGTGCTGAGCGGTTATACGAATATCGCGATTTTCGGGCTGGACAACCGTTCCAACGGAAATTTTGCCGCCGGCAACAGCGATATGATCATGATCGCGAGCATCAATAATGACACGAAAGAAGTGCGCGTGGTGTCTGTTTACCGCGATACGTTCCTGAATATGAATGACGACGGCACGTATAATTTCCATAAAGCGAATTACGCGTATAATAAAGGCGGCGCGGAGGAAGCGGTGCGTATGCTGAACCGAAACCTTGATCTGGACATTAAGGATTATGTGGTCGTGGACTTTGAGGCGGTCGTGGAGATCATTGACCTGCTCGGCGGTATCGAAGTGGAGCTTGACAGCAGTATTTTGAAATGGATGAATACCTACATTGCGGAGACTGCGTCGATTACGGAACAGGAGGCGCATCTGATCTCAGGCGGGCCGGGTATGTATACATTAGACGGCGTGCAGGCGACGGCGTATGGCCGTATCCGTTACGGTTCTTCGGATTACCGGCGCGCGCAGCGGCAGCGGGAGGTTATGGCGAAAGGGATTGAAAAAGCAAAGTCCGCAGGGCTTTTGACGATCAATAAGATCATTGATTCCGTCGTAGATGATATCAGCACGACGTTTACGGCGATGGAGCTTGTAAAGCTGGCAAGCCAGATGTTTGATTACGAGCTGGTGGAGACGAGCGGATTCCCTTATGTATTTTATGGGGTGACGCTTAATAAGAAAGTAGGGTTTGTAAATGTTCCATGCGATCTGGCGACAAATGTGACAAAACTGCACCAGGCGTTGTTTAATGATTATAATTATACGCCGTCCAATACGGTATTAAACTATAGTTCGGAGATTATTTCCGAAACAGGATATGACGCGGATGATGGCGCCGGCAGCGGATTGGAAGATGATGATTTCGGGCAGGCGGCAGACGGCGGAACCGGCGGTGAAAGTACGGCACAGGATGATGCGGCGGCGCAATAACGGTGTGTGAAAACAAAATCCATGGGAACCGTAAGGGGTTTCCGTGGATTTTGTCATAAAGTAACCGTTCCGGTGAAAGGATTTATTATGAGTGGGAAAAAGAACAGGAAGAAAAAAAGAAAAAGAGGCAGGGTCGCTGTCTTTATCGTGGAAATGATTCTGCTGGTCGCTTTACTGGGCGTTTTGTTTGTCTGGTCGAAATACCAGCGCCTGGACAGGGGCGGGGATATTGGCGCGGACGCAGTGAATACAGATCTGGACGATACGACGCGGGAAGTGTTGGACGGCTATACGAATATTGCGATCTTCGGGCTGGATAACCGCACGAGCGGGGTGTACAGTTCCGGCAACAGCGACGCGATCATGATCGCGAGTATTCATAATGACACAAAAGAAGTCCGGCTGGTTTCTGTTTACCGGGACACGTATCTGAACGTGGCGGCGGAAGCGGACGCGGGCTGGGAGTTCCGCAAGGCGAATTATGCATATAATCATGGCGGCGCGGAAGCGGCGGTGCGTATGCTGAACCAGAACCTGGATCTGGATATTAAAGATTATGTCGCCGTTGATTTTTACGCGCTTTCGGAAGTGGTTGATTTATTGGGCGGGATCGAGCTGGACATTGAAGAGGGCAAAATGATGGAGGAGATCAATGTCTATATCGCGGAAACCGCCGCGATTACGGGCAGGGAAGCGCATATGATTGACCATGCGGGCGTACAGACGGTTGACGGGGTGCAGGCGACGGCTTATTGCCGTATCCGCCATGACGTCAATGACTTCCGGCGCGCGCAGCGGCAACGCGAGGTGATTTTTAGGATTATTGAAAAAACGAAAGCGTCGGATTTGTTGACGATCAATAAAATCGTGGATACGGCGCTTGCGGATATCAGCACAGATTTTACCGCGCAGCAGCTTGTTGCTCTGGCAAGCCATCTGTTGAGCTATAAACTGACGCAGACGGCCGGTTTTCCGTTTGCGCTGTATACTTTTGACCAGTCGCGGAAATATATCGTCGTGCCATGCGACCTTGCCGCGAATGTAAAACAACTGCATGCGTATTTATTTGACGAAGAGGACTATACGCCGTCGCAGACGGTTTTAAATATCAGTGATGCGATCTATCAGGATACCGGAAAAACCGTCGGAGATGAGACGGCGACCGGCGTAGAGGCGGATGCAGATACAGATACAGATACAGATCATGCGGATTCCGGCGCAGAGTAAGCAAAAACAACGGAAAAGGCGGGAGAGCGGATGGAAAACGGGAACGCACAGCATGTGTTTATCATAGGATGTAAAGGAATACCGGCGCGGTATGGCGGCTTTGAGACGTTTGTGGATAAGCTGACGGAATACCGCACGAAAAAGCAGATCAGATATCATGTCGCCTGCGCCGCGGAGCCGGAGGAATATGATAAGGGGCAAAGGCATTTTACGTATCACCATGCGCGCTGTACGGTATTTCCATGGCGAAAGGTTGGTCCTGCGCGGGCGGTTATTTATGATGTAGAGGCATTGCGGCATTATATTCATTATGTACAGAAAAACAAGATAGAGCATCCGGTATTTTATATTTTAGCTTGCCGGATTGGTCCGTTTATCGGGCATTACCGCAGGCGGATCGCGCAGCTTGGCGGAAAGCTGTATGTCAATCCGGACGGGCATGAATTTTTGCGGGCAAAGTGGAGCGCGCCGGTGCGGAAATATTGGAAATATTCGGAACGGCTGATGGTGAAACATGCCGATCTGCTGATCTGCGACAGCAAAAATATCGAGCGGTATATCCGGCGGGAATATGCGGCATACCGCCCGAAGACAACGTATATCGCGTATGGGGCCGAAACAGAGCCGTCAGAGCTTGCGGATACAGACCGCACGCTTCTGGAATGGTATGAAAAAAACGGGCTGCGCGCGGGGGAGTATTA
>CANQQG010000026.1 GCA_947625875.1 uncultured Lachnospiraceae bacterium | reverse complement strand
TTTTGAAAAAAAGTGGGTGATTTTTTGAGATGGGGGGGGGCGGAAAGCCTTATAAAATCAGGGCTGAAGATTCCGAGAAGTTATGGGAGGCGAAAAGGAGGGCGCGGAGGCTTCTCTGCGCGGTCGGTCTTGAAAGGGAGGGCAGCCGGAAGCTCCGGACATTTTCCGGCGGCATGAAGGAGCGGCTGGGAATCGCGCAGGCGATGCTGAACAATCCCCGCATTTTAATCCTGGACGAGCCGTCGGCAGGGCTTGACCCGAAGGAGCGGGTGCGCTTCCGCAATCTGATTGGCGCTTTTTCCAAAGACCGGATCGTTCTTTTATCGACGCATATTGTTTCGGATGTGGAGTTTGCCGCGGAAAAGATCGTTATGATGAAGCGAGGGAAAATCCTTCATTTTGGCGGGCCGCAGGAAATTACGGCGGAGATCTGCGGGAAAGTCTGGGAATGCGATGTTCCGGCTGAATGCGCCGGGAATGCGGCGGCGCGGCTTCTTGTCAGCAATCTCCGGCATATGGGAAATGGCAGGACGGCCCTTCGCGTCATATCGGAGCAAATGCCGTTGGAGGGAGCCGTACAGGTTCCGCCCAGCCTCGAAGATCTGTATCTTTATTATTTTAATGGGGAGGACGGAGCGGATGCGTAAGCTGGTGTGGTTTGAATGGAGCAAAATATTCCGGAAACGGCTGACGCAGGCCGCCCTGCTGGCTGCGCTGCTGCTGACGGTTTCAGATGCCGCCATGTCTTACCGGAATATGTATGCGTGTGACGGGAGCGGCAGGGAAGGCAGTGGGCGCATTGCGGTCACGATCGATAAGGCGGTTGCAGAAAAATATGAAGGTGTTTTGACGGATGAAAAAGTGCGGCGGATTCTGGCGGAGTTTAAGCCAAACGTGGATCTGCATGGGATGAATGCGGTTTATTTTTATCAGAACGCCCTGCAGTCGTCGGTATTCGCGCGGTTTTCCGATCAGGAAGGGAACTGGAACGGGCGCTGCGTTGCGGACGTGTTTGGCGGGAAAACGATCCGGGTCGGGTATACGTATGGCTGGCTTACGACGAGCCGGAATATGCAGCGGGCGGGAATCGTCCTTTCATTTGTGATTCTCATTATGCTCGTCCCGGTTTTTTCCGGTGAGTATGGCGGCGCGGATCAGGTTATTTTAACGTGCCGGTACGGAAAGACCAGATGCATAACGGCAAAGCTGGCCGCAGGCGTTCTGGCGGCGTTTTTTGTGACGGCGGGGATTTTATGCATTCAGGCGGCGCTTGCGTTCGCCTTTTACGGGGCGGATGGCTTAGAATACAGTATTTTATTTGCGCCGGTAGAATATGTTGAGGGCGGGATTCCGTTTGATATGACGTGCGGCGTGATGATCCGGTATCAGGTTCTGCTGACGTTTATGGCTTCTGCCAGTGTCGCCGGGGTCGCGTTTGTCCTGTCTGCCGTCTGCAGGAGCCAGACTGCCGCGCTCGCCGCTTCGGCGGCGGTTTATACGTTTCCGATGCTCCTGCCTGTTTCCGAAAGGAGCGCGTGGTTTCGGTACGTTGTGCTGCTGCCGCTGTACCAGTCGCAGTTTTTTCGTCTGATGTCAGTCGCGCAGCTTGGAAACGGGCTGAATTATGCATTATGGGCGGTTCCGGCGGCGTTCCTGTTTTTGGGCGGCGGCATGGCTGTTTCGCGCCGGGCTTTTGCCGGACGTCAGGTTTAAATGTGTTGCTTTTGGCCGCACAATCATGTATGATGGAGATGTTGATGGAAATGCAAAAAAAAAGCGCGTAAAAGGCTTTATGGAGAAACGATTATGACAAATGCCACATCCGAGGATCTGATAAATGAAAAACGCTATGAGCGGCAGGTTATCCTGCCGGAAGTCGGCCCCGAGGGGCAGGAAAAGCTTGCAAACGCAAAGGTTCTGCTGATCGGCGCCGGCGGGCTCGGCTCACCGGCGGCGTTATATCTGGCGGCGGCCGGCATTGGCACGATCGGGATTGCGGACGCGGATACCGTAAATGTTTCCAATCTGCACCGCCAGATTATCCACGCGCAGGCGCACGTCGGAAGGAATAAGGCGGAATCCGCAAAACAGGGCATGGAGCGGATAAACGACAGCATAAAAATCGTGGCATATCCTTACCGCGTCACGCCGCAGAATATTTCGGACATCATAAAAGAATATGATTTTATTTTGGACGCTGTGGATAATTTTGAAACGAAATTTTTGATCAATGACGCCTGCGTACTGGCGAAAAAACCGTTTTGCCATGCGGGCGTCCTGCGCTTTGAGGGACAGGTGATGACCTGGACGCCGGGGGATTATCCATGTTACCGCTGTGTTTTTGAGGAGATTCCGGAGCGCGGCAGTGTGCCGGGCTGCAGCCGGACGGGAATCATCGGCGCGGCCGCCGGGATTATCGGCTGCATACAGGCATTGGAAGCGATAAAATATATCCTTTCCTGCGGCGAACTGCTTACCGGGAGAATGCTTATTTTTGACGGGCTTTCCATGCGCGCGCGCATTGTAAATATTTCTAAAAAATCACCGGTATGCAGAATCTGCGGGGAAAAAAGAGATATTTTTGATGTGGCGGACAACCATGCGGAATATGAGCGGGGCGGCGGGTGTTAAGAAAGGAGTCTGTATGGGGCTGTATTTGAATCCTGGAAATAAGAGTTTTGAAAACGTATTGAGATCCGGGCTTTATGTTGACAAGACAGGCATGTTAAATCGTACGAACGCCGTCCTGGATACGGAATTCCGTTTTATATGTGTGAGCAGGCCAAGGCGTTTCGGGAAATCTGTCGCGGCAAAGATGTTGAGTTCCTATTACTGTAAAGGCTGTGATTCATCCGGTCTGTTTAAAGGTCTGGAGATTTCTGCCAGTTCCGGTTATAGAGATCACATGAATCAATACAATGTAATCCATCTTGACCTGAATGTTTTCCTGCATTCAAAAGATAACATGTATGGAGGGTTTTATGCACCGATTCGCGCGGTCGATCATCTGGAGCGGTCTGTAATCTCAGAATTAGAACAGGAATTTTCCGGTTCGAGGTTTCCGGACACGAATGACTTAGCCGCTGCATTATCTGATATTTACAGGCGTTCAGGAGAACAGTTCATCGTTATTATAGATGAATGGGACGCCCTTTTCAGAGAGAATAAATTCGATAAAGAAGCGCAGGATTATTATATAAAATTGCTCAGAAGGCTGTTTAAAGATTTTTCGGGAGAGTATATCAGGCTTGCATATTTAACCGGGGTATTGCCGATAAAAAAATACGGGACACAGTCGGCTTTGAATAACTTTAAAGAGTACACAATGATCGAACCCTTTGAGTACGCCCCATATGTTGGATTTAATGAGGAGGAAGTAAAAACCCTGTGTGAGGAAAATGATATTGATTTTGAACAAATGGAAAGGTGGTATGATGGTTATAAGATAAAAGACATGCATATATATAATCCGAATTCTGTGATCGATGCCGTACTGCATGGGGAAGTTACCAGTTACTGGAGCAAGACGGACACGTATGAAGTATTGTCCGACTATATCGGCATGAATTTTGAGGGTTTAAAAGACTGTATTATAGGCATGCTGGGTGGAGGCAGGCATCCGGTTAATACAGCTAATTTTACAAATGATATGGTATCTTTCAACAGCGGGGACGATGTTTTGACGCTATTAGTCCACCTGGGGTATTTGACCTATAATGAGTATGATAAAACAGTTATGATACCAAATGAGGAAGTCCGTAAGGAATTTATTGCAGCGATTGAAAGGCAGAATTGGGATAAAACGGCAAAAGCTATTTCGGATTCAGCGAAGTTACTGAATGAGACGCTTGCCGGAAATGAAGCGTTTGTTGCCGAAATGATAGACAGCGTCCACAGCGATAACACTTCGGTGTTAAAATATAATGATGAAAATTCTCTGGCGTGTACGATCACGTTAGCTTATTACAAAGCAAGGGATGAGTATAAACTGGTACGGGAACTGCCAGCGGGCAGGGGATTTGCCGATATTGTTTTTTTGCCGAGGCGGAATACAGATAAGCCTGTTTTGGTTGTTGAATTAAAATGGGATAAAACGGCTGAAGGGGCGATTGCCCAGATTAAGGAAAAAGGGTATGTAAAAGCGGTAGAAGATTATACTGGCAGAATCCTCTTAATAGGCATTAATTATGACAGAGACAGTAAAAAACATGAATGCAGGATAGAAGAATTTACCCGAACCGACGGCCGACCGGAATGGGTTACGATCTGTCAGCAGGAGGGAATAAAACCGGAAAAGTATACGGATTTTGGAGAGGCGGTTGCGGAATTGATGCCGATCGTAGGCAAAAGCAAAAGCGGTATCCGTAAAACAGAGTTATATGTCAGGAGTTATAAATTTGGCAGGGGCATTGACTCCGATATTATAGAGTCGGTCGCAGAACAATATAGATGATATTATAAAGGGCAGAACATGGAAAAAATTCGTAAGCATTTTATTTTTTACGGCAACGTACAGGGCGTCGGGTTCCGTTACCGCGCGTCTTATGCGGCAAAAAGCCTTGGGATCACAGGCTGGGTGCGCAATGAGTGGGATGGGACGGTAGAGATGGAGGCGCAGGGCGGCAGAGAGGAGATCCGGAAAATGCTGCTGCTTCTGCAGCGGGGCGCGTATCTTTCGATCGACCGGACAGAGGAAAAGGAGATCCCTGTACATGAAAGTGAAAGCGGGTTCCATATACGCTGAAAAATTTTGACAGATGGCGGTCTTTGCACAGCAGGCCGCGGAAAGGATGGAGGAAAATGACAGAGGCACAGATCAGAGAAACAATGGCGGAAGTAAAAAAACGCACGCAAAAAACGGCATATCAGATCCATATCGAGCATGGGAAAGAGCCGGGGATCTTGGACAGCAAATTCGGCGGCGCGCCGTATTGGGATTTAAGCAAAGAATATCCGACGGACAGCGATGGAGATATGCTGGCGCTGCTTGCGCAGATTAATTTTGACCAGCTGGATACAGATGGCACAGAGCTGCCGGATAAAGGGATGCTGCAGTTTTTTATAAAGCCGGATGACGTATTCGGCTTGGATTTTGATGAGCCGGACCTGCAGGACCGGTTTCGTGTCGTTTACCATGAAACGGTGGATGCGGCGGTGACAAAAGAGCAGATCCTCGCACTGTGTCCGCCGGTCAGTGTGGATACGGAAGATATGCCGGTCTATGGGGAATATGCGATTGCATTTGAAAAACGGGAAATCTCTATGTCCGACAGTGATTACCGCTATGACGCTTTATTTGAGCAGTGCGCAAAGGAAAAATATGGCGCGCAGGTGGAATATGCCGGCACGCTGTATGCGGAAGCGGGAGAGGATACATACGAAGCGGTCACTTCCGATGAATTCCAGACGGTCGGGCACTGGCTGCTCGGCTATCCGTTCTTTACGCAGTCGGATGTGCGCGGGGATTCGGATGCGCTGGCGGATTACGATACGCTTTTATTCCAGATGGATTCCGATTCCGGGGATCAGGAAGAATATGTGCTGTGGGGCGACTGCGGCGTGGCAAATTTCTTTATTCATTCCGAGGATCTGAAAAAGCGTGATTTTCGCAGAGTATTGTACAATTGGGACTGTTGTTAAAACCGATCAGGAGAAAACGGACAATGATTCATTGAGGGGCGGCGGCGTCCCTCTTTTTATGCGCAGATTCGCATAAGGAAAAATTTTTTGAAAAACGCCCGCACATCATCCCCGGTTTATCCGTTAATCCTATCAGAGAGGAGGGGGACGCTGTGGAAATCGACGTCGAAGAACAATATGACAAAATATACCGTTATTGTTATTACCGGCTGCAGGATGTGCAGCGCGCGGAAGATATCACACAGGAAACCTTTCTCCGTTTTCTGGAATGCAGAGATTACAGGGACGCCGGGCGGCCGCTGGCGTTTTTGTATACCATTGCGCGGAATTTGTGCGTGGATGAGTTCCGGAAAAAACCATGCGGGCAGCTTCCGGAAGAACTGCCGGCGCCGGAGGAAGAGCCGTTTTTTGAAGCGCTTGCCCTGCGCATGGCGGTTGAGGAGCTGACGGAGCATGAGCGTGAGCTGGTTTTGCTGCGCTATGTGAACGAGGTTCCGGTCGGGGATCTGGCAAAACTGTACGGGAGATCCAGATTTGCCCTGTACCGGGAGCTGAAACGGATTTTAAAGCAATTGGAGAGGAGGGTTTCGGATGGGACGGAAAAAGAGCCGGGAGCTGATACAGGGATTGCGGGAAATCTTTGACGCCCCTGTGCCGGATCAGGGAAGGAAAAGACGTTTTTTATGGGCATATCCGGGGCCGCGGCTTCCTTTGTGGCAATTTGTTTTCATTCAGATGTCCTATATCAGGAAGCGGACGTGGCTTCTTTCGTTATCGCTGCTGCTTCCCGCGCTGTCCGCCGCATATGCCGTCGACGGAGATGTGTTGTGGGCGGCGTCCGCGCTCGCGCCGTTTCTTGGCCTGCTGGCGGTTACGGAGAGTATGCGTTCCGCGCTGTACGGGATGGATGAATTTGAAATGTCCGCGCGGTTCTCGTTAAAAAGCGTCCTGCTTGCGCGGATGGGCATTTTGGGGTTACTGGACGCTTTTATTTTATGCTGCTTTATCCCGCTGTGCGATGGAGGCGGCCGCATTTCCCTGTTCCGGGCGGGGCTTTATATCCTGGTCCCATATCTTATGACGGTAACGGCCAGCCTTTGGCTCACGCGCTGTTTTTACAGCCAGGATATTATTTATGGCTGTATGGGCGTCGCCGTATCCGTCAGCGGCGGAAATGCGTTTTTGCACATGGCGGCTGATTTTATGCATCAAAATTCAAACATCGTCGTCTGGGTTTCTTTGTCCCTGTTTTTATTCTGGAAAACAGCGCAGGAAATATACCGGATGATCAGACAGACGGAGGAACTTGTATGGAACTTATAATCGACAGGGCGTCAAAACAATATAAAAACAAGATTGCCGTTGACCGCGTCTCGTTCCGGCTGCAGGAAGGCGTCTGCGGCCTGCTCGGCGCGAACGGGGCGGGGAAAACGACGCTCATGCGCATGGTCTGCGGCATATTGAAGCCGACCAGCGGGACGGTCACATTTGACGGGCTGCCTGCGGGCGATGAGGCGTACCGTTCCCTGTTAGGCTACCTGCCGCAGGATTTTGGCTATTACCCGGAATTTACGGGCATGGATTTCCTTTTGTATATGGCGGCGTTAAAAGGGCTGGGAAAGGCGGCCGCAAAGCGGAGGGCGAAGGAGCTGCTGCAGCTGGTCGCTTTGGAGGAACCCGCAAAAAAGAAGATCAAGACTTATTCCGGCGGCATGAAACAGCGTCTTGGCATTGCGCAGGCGTTGCTGAACCGGCCGAAGCTGCTCGTGCTGGACGAGCCGACCGCCGGGCTGGACCCGAAGGAGCGGGCGCGGTTCCGCAGCCTGATCGCCGGGCTGGGAAAGGAAAATATCGTGCTGCTTTCCACGCATATCGTATCGGATATCGAGCAGATCGCAGACCGGGTATTGATCATGCGGGACGGGCAGCTGGTTTACCAGGAGAAATGGGACGGAGCCAGGGGCAGCCTGGAAAGTTTTTATTTACAGCATATTGGAGCGGAAGCGGAGGAGAGTCAGGATGAAACAATTTTTATGGCTGGTAAAGTTTGAGATAAAAAAGATTTTGAAGCGCAAGGGGACATGGATTACGGCGGGGAGCCTTCTGGCGTTTCTGATGATTTTGCTCTGTTCGGTGTGTTTTGGAACGACATATATCGACGGAAAATATATCGAAACGCGTCTGGAAGGGTTTCGGAAGGATGCGGCGTATGCGAGGGCGCTGTCCGGAAAAAGCGTGGACGCCCTGCTGGATGAAATGCAAAAGGCGCTTGCGGACGCCGGGACAGAAGATCGGGAGCATTGGTATGATCTTTTTTATCTAAATGAAAACCTGCGCCGTTATCTGGACGTATTTCAGCGGCTGCGCCTTGTGCCGGAAATGGCGGACGGAAACGGCGCGCTGCTGAATGGGGACGCATATTACCGTCTGCGCAGGGAATTGCTGGAGGAGCGGTGGGACGCTTACCGGCTGACGGAAAAGGAGCGGGCGCATTGGGAGGCGCAGGAGAAAAAACTGCCGCGCCCTTTCCTGTATCAATATGCGGACGGTTATGAAAGCGCGCTGTTTGGAGTCGGCATTTACATGGTTATGCTTTTGGTTACATTTTTTTCCGCCGTCTGCATGAGCGGCGTTTTTTATGAGGAACATATGAAAAGGACGGATCAGCTGCTGTTATGCGCGCAGCATGGAAAACGTATGCTGTATTTTGCAAAAATAACTGCGGGCAGCGCAGTGTCTGTTGTTTATGCGGGCCTGATGCTTGGCGTCACGTTCGGCGTAAACTTTCTCATTTCCGGGAGCGACGGGTTCCATGCGATGCTGCAGATTTATGCGCCGTTTACTTCAAAGCCGGTTTCAATCGGCATGGCCGCGCTGGCGGCTTCCGGAGTGGCGCTTGCGGGCGCGCTGCTGACGGCGGTCTTTACGATGACGCTTTCTGAGCTGCTGCGCCACAATATCGGTGCGCTTTCTGTCGCAGTCGCCGCGGCATTTCTGGCGAGGATGGTCAGCATACCGCCGCGTATGCGCGTGTTGTCGCAAATCTGGAATTATATGCCGGTAAATTTATGCGCGCCGGACGGGCTGTTCGACTACCGGCTTGTGCCGTTTCCGTTTGTGGACGGACTGGAGAGTATGCAGGCCGCGCCGCTTTTGTGGCTTGCGCTTACCGCGCTGTTTGTGTGGGCCGGCTGGCGGGCTTACTGCACGTATCAGGTGCGCGGGCGGTAAATTTATGCAGCCGCCTGTATTACAGCCGTCCGTACAATGGGGTTTGCTATTTGGGGCTTGATTGGTTATAATGATAGCAGTCACAGGAACAAAGATTGGGGGCTGTAAATATGGCAAGGACAGTGGCGATCGGAAAACAGGATTTTAAAAATGTCATAGAAAATGATTATTTTTATATTGATAAAACGTCTTTTATCAAAGAATGGTGGGAGAACGGGGATGATGTGACGCTTATCACCCGGCCGCGCAGGTTTGGCAAGACTCTGACGATGAGCATGGCGGAGTGTTTCTTTTCGGTCAGCTGTAAAGGCAGGGGGGATCTGTTTGCGGGGCTTTCCATCTGGGAGGAGGAAAAGTACCGGAAACTGCAGGGGACGTATCCGGTTATTTTTTTAAGTTTTGCGAATGCAAAGGGGAAAGATTACAGGTCGGTCAGGCAAAAGATTTATGAGCTGATTGTTAAATTATATGCGAAGCATTCCTTTCTCAAAGACAGCGACCGGCTGACAGATCTTGACAGGCAGCTTTTCCGTAAGGTGTCGATGGACATGGATGAGAGTGCGGCGACGTCTGCCATTAATAACATGGCGGGGTTTCTGGGGAGTTATTACAATAAAAAAGTGATTATCCTTTTAGATGAGTATGACGCCCCGATGCAGGAAGCCTATGTAAACGGGTACTGGGATGAAATGGCTGGCTTCATGCGCAGCCTGTTCCATGCGGCTTTTAAGACAAACCCCTGGCTGGAACGTGGCCTGATGACCGGCGTGACGCGGGTGAGCAAGGAGTCGATTTTTTCTGACCTGAACAATCTGAAGGTGATAACGACCTCTTCCGAAAAGTATCAGACTTCTTTTGGCTTTACAGAAAACGAAGTTTTTTGCGCGTTAGCGGAGTTTGGCTTACAGGAGGAAAGGAAAAAAATAAAGGAATGGTATGATGGTTTCCACTTCGGGGACTGTGATAATATTTACAACCCATGGTCGATCATTAATTTTCTTGATGAAAAGAAATATGGCGCATATTGGGCGAATACAAGCTCGAATGCTTTGGCGAACAGGCTCATTCAGAGAAGCGGCCCTGACATAAAAACGGCCATGGAAGATCTGGTCAACGGAAAAACCTTCTGCACAAACATTGACGAGGAGATTGTTTTTAACCAGCTGGACCGGGACGAAAATGCCATATGGAGCCTGCTTTTGGCGGGCGGATACCTGAAGGCCGTCAGCAGCGCATTGACGGACCGGGGGCTCTTCCGCTGCGAGCTGGCGCTGACGAACAAAGAAGTCCGGATCGTGTTTGAAAATATGTTTACGGGCTGGTTTGCGCCGGGCAGGTGGGAGTACAACGGGTTTATCGCGGCGCTCCTTGCGGACGACCTGGATGCGATGAACGAATATATGAACCGGCTGTCCGAGGATGTGTTCAGCAGCTTTGATACGGCAGGGAAGCAGTCCGGGCGGACGGAGCCGGAACGGTTTTACCATGGGCTTGTGCTGGGGCTGACGGTGGAGTTAAAGGACAGGTATGTAATAAGATCGAACCGGGAGAGCGGTTTTGGCAGGTATGACGTGGCGTTTAAGCCAAAAGAAGCGGAAGATCCCGCGATCATCATAGAGTTCAAGGTGTTTGACAGACGCAGGGATGGGACGCTTGACGATACGGTACAGGCGGCTCTGCGTCAGATCGAGGAGAAGCATTATGCCGCAGAGATGGCCGCGGAAGGCATTTCGGCGGAACGCATACGGAAATATGGGTTTGCGTTCCGGGGGAGGGAAACGCTGATCGGCGGCGGGCGATGATAGATGATGCGTATGGAGATACGATTGCCGGCGCTCCGCAGGGCGGCGGCATTTCCCCGCTGTCAGCAAAAGCCAAACCGGAAAATGATCCGGAAAAAAGCGCGGACAATTGGATTGTAGAAAAATTTGGAGGATGATATTATGGCAAAAAGACCGGCGTGGTCTATCAGTAATGACAGCGTAATATGCAAAGAATTTGAGTTTGAATGGAATGCAGGATTTGCAATTACACAAAAACAAAAAAATATTATGAATTTACATGAATCGATAAAGAAGGAAACAAATAAAACTGCATTAGAAATTTCATCAAAAGGGACGGTTTCGTTAGGGAAGGATATAGGGGCTTTTTCTTTGAAGTACGATGACAGGCCATTAGAAAATGTATTTCAGAGCTCAAAAAAATTTGAGAACGGCGGTCCTTATGAGGATTTGCTTTTTGTAACGCCAAAAGAAGCAAAAAAAGATGAAAGAATCAGAAATTCAGGAGAACTAAAGTCGTTTTGCCTGGACGGGGAAACGTGGCCATTAGAACCTAAAACATTGTTTTACGATTACATATATGTTAAAGCGCTGATTCAGAATTATGAAATGACGCTTGATTTGACGGAATATGACTGGTTTACGGATATTGAATTTAATCCGAAAAAGTCAATAAATTGTCAGGCAAGGTCAGTGTCTGTCTATAAGCTGTTACAGATGAAGAATATTTTTGAAGTGATGGAAACGAAGGATAAATGGATAGCGTTTCATAGAAAATATGTAAAAGGATAAAAGGCCGAAACCCGCACTTGTACAGAATGCAAATAAGAGTTATATTTATAAGCAGGAAAACCGCATTCAGAAAGGAGTATGCAGATGGCGGCATTTGAACGTATTTTATCGGGGATCCCGAAAATGGATAAAGCATTTGACAACATACGGCTGGGCGACAATGTGGTCTGGCGCGTTACGGATCTGGAAGAGTTTCAGCTTTTTGTCACTCCTTATGTAAAGCAGGCGCTTCTGGACAAAAGAAACCTGATCTATGTGCGGTTCGCGTCCCATGCGCCGCTCGTGGAGGCGGCGGAGGGCGTAAAGGTCGTTACGATCGAGCTGTCCCACCGCTTTGAAACGTTTACGGTTGAGATACATAATCTGATCGAACGGGAGGGGCGCGACGCGTTTTATGTGTTCGACTGCCTTTCCGAGCTGCAGACGGCGTGGGCGACGGATCTGATGATGGGAAATTTCTTTAAGGTGACATGCCCGTTTCTGTTCCGGCTGGACACCGTTGCGTTCTTCCCGCTGATCCGGGGGAAGCATTCGTTCCAGGCGTTAGCGGCGATACGGGATACGACGCAGTTATTTCTGGACGTCTATTCGGACGCGGCGCATATATACGTGCGCCCGTTAAAAGTCTGGAACCGTTATACGGAAACGATGTTCCTGCCGCATATTTATGAGAAAGAAACCGGGGATTTCCGGCCGCTGATGGAGGGCGTTGCGGTCAGCCATTTCTATCATCTGATGAACCGCAGCCAGACACTGGGCGAAGAGCGGAATATGGACAGCTGGGACCGTTTCTTTGCGCTGGCGGAACAGATGTATGCGCAGGGCATGGACGTTGGCGATGCGTGCGGCAGGATGTGCGATATTATGATGACGCGGGATGAAAAGCTGCGGGAGCTTGTGAAAGCCAATTTTGCGCCGGAGGACTATTTTGAAGTGCGCAGGCGCATGATCGGCACAGGCATGATCGGCGGGAAAGCGTGCGGAATGCTGCTGGCGAGGAAGCTGGTGGAAAATAAGCGGCCGGATCTGTATGACAGGCTGGAGCCGCACGACTCCTTTTATGTCGGCTCAGATGTGTTTTATTCGTATATCGTACATAACAATTTCTGGGATATCCGTATCCGCCAGCGGTCGGAGGAGGAATACTTTTCCCTGGCGGACACGTTTGCGGAGTGCCTGCGCAGAGGGGAATTTCCCGCTGCGGAGGAGGAACAGTTTGGCCAGATGCTGGATTATTACGGGAACGATCCGATCATCGTGCGTTCCAGCAGCATTCTGGAGGACGGGTTTGGCAATGCGTTTGCGGGAAAATATGAGTCGGTCTTCTGCGCGAATAACGGGACATTGAAGGAGCGGCTGTACGCGCTTGAGGAAGCGATCCGCACCGTATACGCCAGCACGATGAGCCGGTCGGCGCTGGATTACCGCAGGCGCAGGGGCTTAGAGGGCAGGGACGAGCAGATGGCGCTGCTGATCCAGCGCGTGTCCGGCTCGCGCTACGAGGACTTTTTTATGCCATGCGCGGCGGGCGTCGGGTATTCGTACAGCCCGTACCGTTTCCTGGAGGCGATCGACCCGGCGGCCGGAATGCTGCGGCTTGTCATGGGGCTTGGCACAGGCGCGGTGGACCGCACACAGGGTTCGTACCCGAGGCTGGTCAGCCTTGATAAGCCGGAAGCGGCGGCGGAGACGACGAGCGCGCGCAGGCACCGGTTCTCACAGCGGCGGATTGACCTGATCAATACGGCAGGCGGTGAGGTCGAGAGCAGGGAACTGGCGCAGATCAAAGAAAAACTTCCGCCTTATCTGAAAGACATATTGCTGGAGCATGACCATGACGCGGAGCGGATGTTTTTCGACCGCGGGCAGCGGCGGGACGTATTGTTTGTCTCCTGCGCGGGGCTCGTAAAAAATGCGGAGCTGATGAAAACGCTGCGCGAAGTCATGGCGCTGATACAAAAAGAGTATGAATATCCCGTTGACATTGAATACACGATCAATGTTTCCGAAGAAGGGGAATATGTCGTAAACCTTTTGCAGTGCCGTCCGTTACAGGTGGCGCAGGAAAAAGAAGCGGTGGCTGCGCCGTCGGACATACCGCAGGAGCGCATTTTTCTGGACTGCCGCCATGCCTCTATGGGGCTTTCGCGCGCGATGAAACTGGATTACATCGTGCTGGTGGATCCGGTGGCGTACTATGAAATGAATTATAAGGATAAGCATGAGATCGCGAGGGCAATTGGCGCGGTCAACTGGCATTTCAGGGAGCGGGAAAAACATCTGATGCTGCTCGTGCCGGGCAGGATCTGCACGTCGTCGCCGGAGCTTGGCGTGCCGACCGCTTTTTCGGACATCAGCGAGTTTGACGTGATCTGCGAGGTGGCGGAGACGAAAGCGGGCTATATGCCGGAGCTTTCTTACGGCAGCCATATTTTTCAGGATCTGGTCGAGGCGGACATTTTGTACGGCGCGGTGTTTGACAGTGAGCGGACGCGCGTTTACCGCCCGGAGAAAATCCGCGCGCGGAAAAATATCCTGGCGGAAATCTATCCGGAGGGTGCGGCGCTTGCGGATATCATCGGCGTCTATGACGTCTCGGAAATGGAAAGCTATGTCTACCATGACATGAAAGAAGAACGGCTTTTATGCGTATTGCAGGGCTGAAGATCAGGAGGGTATTGTGAGCGTATTTCAGGTGGAACTGGTAAAAACAGTGGATGACAGTTATGAGATCGAGACCGGCTTCGGGCTGGAAGAAAAGTTAGTCCTGGATTTAAAAAACGGGCTGGTTGGCAATATAAAAAAGTTTGCGGTCATTACGGACGACATTGTAAAGGATCTCTACGCGGAGCGGATCGCCGGGCTTTTGACGGATGCAGGCTTTGGGGCGGATCTGTTTGTCTTTGCGGCGGGGGAACAAAGCAAGACGCGCAGGACAAAGGAAGAGGTGGAGGACGCGATGCTGGCGAAGGGATACCGCAGGGACTGCTGTATCCTTGCGGTCGGCGGCGGCGTCGTGACAGACCTGGCGGGCTTTGTCGCGGGCACTTTTGGGCGCGGCGTGCCGTTTATCAACTATGCGACGACGCTGCTTGCGGCGGCGGACGCCTCCGTCGGCGGGAAAACGGCGGTGGACACGCCGCTTGCGACCAACCTGATCGGTTTATTTAACCAGCCGAAAAAGGTCTATCTGGATATCGCGGCATGGAAAACGCTTCCGCCGCGGCAGATTGCAAGCGGCATGGCGGAAACGATCAAGCATGCGTGTCTGGCGGATCGGGCGTTCTTTCAGTTTCTGGAGGAACATATGGAGGGGCTGCTTGCGGTCGAGCCCGCGCTGTGTATGCATATTGCGGAGACAAACTGCCGCATTAAATATCAGGTCGTCATGAAAGATGAGCGGGAGAGCGGGCTGCGTGAAATATTAAATCTCGGACATACCGTTGGCCGCGCGATCGAAACCGTCAGCGGCTACCGCCTTCTGCATGGGGAGGCGTTATCCATCGGCATGGCGGCGGAGGTTATGCTTGCGCATAAGCTTGGCTATGTGAGCGAAGCGGAGCGGGACGCCGTCATTTCTTTGTATAAGAGGGCGGGGCTTCCGACCGGGATCCCTTCTTATATTGACCGGGAGGAACTTGTAAAAAAACTGTATACGGATAAGAAAGTGAAAAACGGGACGCTGCGGTTTGTCATCCAAAACGGCATCGGGGATATTGTGGAATATAAAGACGGCGTATTTGCCATGCCGATCGAAGAGCGGACGGCGCGGGAGATCATCATGGCTATGCCGCAGGAAGACGGGACGGAATAAGGGATGAAAAAATCAACGAAATATTTAAAAATAGGCGCAAATTTATTTGTGTTTTTATTAATTTTATGTTTTATATTCTTTATCCTGCCAAAAATCCTCGTTTTTTTCATGCCGTTTGTGATAGGGTTTATCTTGTCGCTGATCGCGGACCCGCTTGTGAAATTTTTGGAGAAGCGGATTAAGATCAAACGGAAATACGGGACGGTCCTTCTGATCATTCTCGTGATCGGCGCGCTTGTGCTGCTGTGCTATGGCGCGGGCCTTGCGCTTGTGATCGGCCTGCGCGGGTTTATGGAATATCTGCCCACCATGTATGAAAACGCGGCGGCGGAGCTGAGCGAGGCTTCGGAACGTTTACAGGCCGCCCTGCACCGAATCTCCTATCTGCGCCAGCTCGACGTCGCTGATTTTGGCAGCGTTCTGCAGGATGCGGCAAACAGCCTGCTCAGCAATTATAAGGAGCCGACGGTGTCCGCGATCGGAGACATTGCGGGAAGCATACCGGATATGTTCGTAAAGGTCATCATGGGGCTTGTGGCGACGTATTTTTTTATCGCGGACAGGGAGCGGCTGCTCGCGGCGATCGAGCAGCATATGCCGGAGCATTTCCGGCAGAAGACGCTCGTGATCTATACCCAGATCCTGCGGGCGGTCGGCGGCTATTTTAAGGCGCAGTTTAAGATCATGGGCGTGATTTATGTAGTGATTACAGTCGGACTTATTATATTAAAAGTTAATTATGCATGGCTGATTGGGTTTGCGATTGCCTTTTTAGATATGCTGCCGGTCTTTGGGACAGGCACAGTGCTTGTGCCATGGGCCGCCATAAAGGTTTTTTCCGGCAATTTCACAACGGCGGCCGGGATGGTGGTCTTATACGGCGTATCGCTTGTCGTGCATCAGGTGATCCAGCCAAAGCTGGTCGGGGAATCGGTCGGGCTGGATCCGTTTGTGACGTTATTTTTTATGTACATTGGGTATCAGTTTAAGGGTGTGCTCGGCATGATCATTGCGATTCCGGTCGGCATGATCGTATTTAACCTCTATGAAGCGGGCGCGTTTGACCGCCTGCGCTGGTGCGCGCATGAGATCGGGAGAGATTTTGCGGAAATCTGCCGCATTGACGCCGGGCAGCGTGTGGAAAAGGAGAGACGGAAATGAAAAAATATGCAGTCATAACCGGGGCAAGCTCCGGCATCGGAATGGAATTTGCAAAAAGACTGGCAAAAAAAGGGTATGCGCTGATCCTTGTGGCGCGCAGGGAAGACCGCCTGCGGAAGCTCGCAAAAAGCCTGCCCGCAGAGTGCAGGATACTTTGCGCCGACCTGACGAGCCAGGAGGAATGCCGGCGCGTTTACCGGGCGGTCGCGGACAAACCGGTGGAAATTTTTATTAATAACGCCGGGTTTGGCGACTGCGGCCATTTTTTGGAAACGGACTGGGAAAAGGAGCGGCAGATGATACGCGTGAACGCAGAAGCCGTCCATTATTTTACAAAACAGATGCTGCAGAAAATGCAGGAATCAAATCATGGATATATTTTAAACGTCGCTTCCTGCGCGGGGCTCTTTCCGGCGGGGCCTTATATGGCCGCCTATTATGCGACCAAGGCATATGTGGCAAGCCTTACGCGGGCGGTCGCGGAGGAATTAAAAGAACAGGGCAGCCGGGTTTATGTCGGCTGCCTGTGCCCCGGCCCGGTGGATACGGAATTTAATGAAGTGGCGAATGTCGAGTTTGCCTTAAAAGGGATCAGCGCGGCGGCCTGTGTGCGCAGCGCGCTGTCCGGAATGAGGCGGCGCAAAGTATTGATCGTGCCTTCTCTGCGGGTAAAATTTGCGGTGACGGCGGGGCGTTTTATCCCGGCTGCGCTTTTGATCCGCCTGACGGCGGGCCAGCAGAAAAAAAAGCGGCGCCGTTAGCGCCGGTTTTGGCTCATAAGCGCGCCGCCTGCCGCATATGCTTAGAGGAAAGACCGTTATGAAGGAAGGCATATGAAGCAGGAAAAATTAAAACGGCTGATCCCCGTACTCGTGCTGCTGCTGGCGTTTGCCGCGGGCAGGATGGCGGCGGGCGGCGTGGGAAAATGGCAGAGTACATATGCCGTCGTGCCGCAGGCGGATAACTGGGGGCTTGGCTTTGGAGAAAGCGGTTCGGAGCAGCAGCCGACCGGAAACGCCACGCCCGATGAATTAAAGGCGCACGACGCTTATTTTGTAGGCGGCAGTGAAGAAAAGGTGATTTACCTGACGTTCGACTGCGGCTATGAAAACGGAAATACGGAAAACATCTTAAATGCGTTGAAAAAGCATAACGCAAAAGCCACCTTTTTTGTGGTCGGGCATTTCCTCGAATCAAGCCCGGAACTGGTAAAAAAGATGCTTGCGGACGGCCATGCGGTTGGCAACCATACCTACCATCACCCCGATATGTCCGCGATCTCCACGATGGAGTCTTTCCGGAAGGAAATGGAGGACAACGCGGCGCTTTTTAAACAGATCACCGGGGAAGAAATGGCAAAATACTATCGGCCGCCGCAGGGGAAATACAGCATGGCGAACCTCGATATGGCAAAGGAGCTTGGCTACCATACGTTTTTCTGGAGCCTTGCCTATGTGGACTGGTATGAGGATCAGCAGCCGTCCCATGAGGAAGCGTTTGAAAAGCTGACCGGGCGGATCCATCCGGGCGCGATCGTGCTGCTGCACAACACATCAAAGACAAATGGCGAAATATTAGATGAGCTTTTAACAAAATGGGAAGAGATGGGCTATACGTTCCAGCCGCTGTCGCATCTGATCGGCGGGGCGGAGACGGAAATGTGAGTTCAAAGGGCTGCCGCATGAAATTACCGGCAATGCGGGCCGGTGATCTTCATGCGGCTTTTTTGCGCGCTGCTTTCAAATTAATGCTTTTTTTCATGCATATAATGTGTTATGATTGATGTTAAAAACAGAGGGTTTTTTCCCCTTATTGTCCGCAGAAAGAAAAGAATGAAATAAGTGAGGTACTGTTATGGGTTCAAAAGAAGAATTGGAAAAAAAATGGAACAAATTCCTTGAGCGGCTGGATTGCAACGATGAATTTCAGTTCCAACTAAAAAGCTACCTGGAAAATATAAAGGATATCGCAGAAATTACTCTTGAAAGCATCGACTCGGATCAAAAACGAACGAAAATTAATGACCGTATAGGCGCGATTGTGAAATTTATAGAAGAATACAGCAAAGAAACGAAAGATCATGCGGAATATTATGAAATCAGCCAAATTACCGGATTTTGGAAAATGGAAAATATAGAGAACGATCCAGATTATTATTTTTATATAGCAGATCAGAAAATGAAAGCGTCGGTTTATTATGTGAGGTATCTTAATTTTATTGAAAGGACAGGAGTAGAAGTTGACCTGAAAAAAGCAAAAGAAGAGGCAGAAAAAGCAAAAGAAGATATTGAAGAGAGAGAAAGAAAAGAAAGAATTTTAGCAGAAAAAGAAATGCTCTATAACGCGGGAAATGATATAGAATATATGATATATATGATGTTTAACAATATGATGCGGGAAATACGTTTTGAGGGCGCTGCGTATCAGTATTTATGGCATTGGGAGAAAAAGCCGAAGACATTATATAGATGTAGCGTGGAGGAAAAAGAAGCATTGGAAGGCAGCGGTGAACCTTCATCAACAAAACAAGGCTATATAAAGGCCATGTTTCAGAAGTGTATAGATCATATGAATGGCACAAAAAATGGTTTGAAATCTTATTCTGAACATATGTTGATCGATATTTATAAATATTTGAATTTAAAGGCAGACAGCGGTGAATGTGTGATTTATTCCGATGACGCATTGAAAATATCAGGCAGCCACATTAAGAACAACAATAAAGCGCTGTTTAAAATTTTAAAAAATGTATATGTAAACAGTATTTTTGATAATGAGAATGGAAAAGCAATGAGTTTCCAGGAGTATGTTGTAGACAATTCCATAGACGCTGCAAAACAATATCCTTTTGCAGTTGAAATAATGCCGCCGCTTGAAGGGGAACAAAACGACAAAGGCACACTGAAAGGGATGCGGGATAAATATCTGCCTGCATATTTTAGGACATGGGGAATCACAGAAGAATTTAGCAAGGCAAAAGTTGCGGATGATAAGGAGGTCATTACATCCGGTAAATGCTATAAGGAATGTAAGAAAATTGATGGCAACTGTAATGGCTTTCAATCATATGATGATGGCACACTGTTTCAAATAGCGCTTGACAAAGAGGATATTATATATTTGTTGTTTGAGATAAGAAAGAAAAGATTTGAAAATGATATATATAATACGATACAAACAATAGCAGAAAGATTGACGGAAGGGATTAGTATTAATTCTACAGATATTATAAAAAAATATGAAGACAAAGAAGCGTTTGAATTTGAATTGCATACGAGGCCTTTAGGAGATAATAAGGAAGATAAGTTTTTTAAACTAACAGTAGAAATAAAAAATGCAATGTACGAAAGAGATATTTTTTTGAATCCGGATAAAGGAAGACGTTCAATAGAAGAAATTAAGGACCCATTGAGAGACCTTTTGAAAGAAAAGATTTTTCAATGGTGGGAAAAAAGATACGAGAAAATATGTGAAGATGATAATCGCAAGGAAAAGTGCGCATTTATTATTGACTCATTTAAATCATATGGATGTAAAGAATTTGAGTTAGTAAAAAAATACAATCCTTATTTCTCCGTGTCGTTCGATATGGATGAGGAAATTGTAATGCTAAAAGAGATTATATTTAATATTTAAGGAGTGAGATTTATGGGAACGATAGGTACAGAAGGCTCGTTATCAGAATTTATAACATTGGGAGAGCTTATAGAGCAATTGAAAGGTAAAACGGTCAAAATCCCTTTGTTTCAGAGAAATTATAAGTGGGAGATAGAAAATTCCAATTCATCTTCTAATAGCAGCTCTGCGTTAGGGTTATTAAAAGATATATTAGAGATATGCGTGAAAAAAGAACAGGATCACACGATAGGCATGATTGTATTATACAAAAAGGATGATGTTGTCCAGGTTATCGATGGACAACAAAGACTGATCACGCTTTCATTACTGGCAAAAGCATTGGGCCGTTATGACGATTTCATACAGTTGACATTTGGACGGGATGTTAAGAAAGAGAGAGAGAACTTCTTGAAAGAGAAAGATGTAACAGATGTAACAGGCGTGGATGTAAAGCATATGGAAGCGGCATATAAGGCGTTGAAGAATAATTTAGCTGGCAATGATTTTGATAAGGTATATGACAAGATGCTGAAGCATTTAAAAGTAATTCGCAGGTATACAGAAGATGAACCTCTTCAGGAATTTTTTAATGTGAATGAGAGGAAAACAGCATTTTCATCCACGGATTACGACCGGGCATATCAGATAAAATATCAGTCTGAGAAGAACGGACAGGAAATCACTCCTGCGATGATAATAAAGGAACATAACGAAATTGAAAAATATCTGTATGCGATGAATTCGGAAAAGGAAGAGAGCTGTATCTATAAACTTATAAAAAAGGGGTATGAAAATACTCCAACTCCAAACCGAATGGATACGCTTTTTGAACAGTTTATAAGTAACGATAAAGACCTTTCGCATTATTATAAAGAGATGGATTGCTCTAATGACAGGGATAAAAAGTATAAAAAACAGTATTACTATCTGAGATGTTGCCGCAAGGTTTTAAAGAGCATTCACTGGGAATTAAAAAAAGAAAAGCAAAATGGAAAAGAAAAGCAAAATGGCAGGTGCTTGAATGTAAATGTATATAATGCCATCAGTTTACTATATAAATTGAAAAATAATTTTAAATTTTTTGATTTGATTGATATTAGAAAGGCGAACGAAGAATTTGATATCGACAAGTTGAATGAAGAATTTGAAGAGAACATATATAAAAAATATGTTGAAGAAAAAGAAGAAAATGCTTTTATGCAAAGCCAGTTAAAGGATGAACTGTTGTTGGAGAATAGTGAATGGTCGAAGAATGGCGCGGACAATGAAGAGAAATATAAGGAAGAAATGCAATATGGATCAGGGACAATTTTAGAAATATTTAATGGTTTGGAAAAACAGACAGTAGAAATTTTAAAAAAGGGAAAAAGCTGCATGGAAGAAAGTGACATTGAAAATAAAAAAAATGCAGCTACACAGAAGGAAGCAACGATTGAAGAGGAGAGCGTTAAATATTTTTCCCAAAAAAAATCTTTTTTAGAAATATTGCAATCGCAAGAAATCAAGCAGATTATAATCCCAACGATTCAGAGAGATTATACATTAGCAAGTGACAAAAAGAAAATAGAGGATTTGTTGCATGATATTTCCCTCAGATATCTGCCAATCAAAAAATTGGAAAAGGAAGAAAAAAAATTGGAAAAAAAATTGGAAGACGAAGAAAAAAAATTGGAAAAAAATTTGGAAAAAAATTTGGGAAAAAATTTGGAAGATGATAAAGAGATTGAGAGAATAGCGGAGAGAATAGCGGAGTTAAGTGCGAGGAGAGTGGTTTTGGAAAACCTTAAAAACGGAAAGATATGGTGTAAACCATGTTATATAACTAAAACTCCTTTAGAAAAGTTGCCGCTTTATAAATTTGAAGAATGGTGTTCAATTGCTGGTATAAAGGTTTATAATTACGTATCAGGTAACTGGACTAATAATTGCGAACAAACTGTTTGGAGAAAATGGTACTTATATTATACTTTAGAAAAAACTTTTGAAACTCTTAAAAATATTTATTATGAGGATGAGGTTAAGGTTGAGGGCAAGGTACAAAAACAAAAACATATATTAGAGCTTCAAAATGATGATATTTCTGATGATTTTAAAAATTTTTATAAAGAAATAAAAGAATTAAGTGTAGGAGAAAAGGATTTTGGTTTCAGCGTTATTTTGGGATATCTGGATAACGGAAACTTTTACTTATATGATGGACAACAGCGTATTGTAACATTAGTTTATTTATGCGCGTTTATGATTAATCAGGAGTATGAGAATGCAGATAAGCCAACGAAGGATAAAATGGACGAGTATAAAGCCCTTCTTAAAAAATTTAAATTCGAAGAGAGGGAAGAGGCTAATAACTTGTTGGAAAAACTGTTAGAATCATCTCAGATTAAAAATGTATGGGAAGAGTTAAAAGAAGATATAATAGACCATTCCACGTATTCCATAGTTCAGCTATTGAAAGTTTATTCGGAACACGAAAATGGATATGGGAAGGATATCATATGCTTTGATTTAAATTATTTACTGGAAAAGGTCATGTTCGATTTTTCGGTTGTACACGAAGTGTCTGTTGCTGGCCAGATGTACATGGATCTCAATACCGGAAATGTCCCTTTGACGCCATATGAAATATATAAGGCACAGCTTGTTCATGAGTTAAGCGAAAAATTTAAAGAGGAGTATGAGAATCATTGGATGCTTCAATTGGATAATCTTTTTTTAGATAACTGTTGGGGTGGCGATCCTGAGTGGAAAAAGGCTGCTGCGGATGATGCAGAAAAATATGAAGTCAGTTTCATTCACTGGTGTTTTAAAATGGCATGTATGGAGCGTGGGATTTCTGTTGGAACGATTGAAAATACAGATGAGCGTTTCAGCTGGATGGAAAAGGACGAGGCAAAAGAGATTGTTGGATTGGTTGGTAAAATGCTTAGTTTTGGTAATAAAGATAACGATACGTGCTTAGTACCAAAATGCAAAAAACAGTTTGTGGAATGGACAAAAAAAGATGACACGAAAAATTTAAAAGAATTTCAATTTTTGGAATTTAATTTCTGGATTATTTATAGGTTTGTGACAAAAAATATAATTGAAAACAGAGATTATCAAAAAAAATTTGAGATATCCAATGAAACAATAAAGGTTTATTTGGAAGGTGGATGGGAACAAATTTATAGTTTTGCGGAGTATATATGTTTGTTATCCAAAGGGATATCAAAAGAATCTGATTGTGTAAAATTTATGCTCCAGAAATCATATGATTACTGGGAAAATGGGTATCTGGAAGCGGAACGGCTTAAAGAAGAAGAGTTGAATTATTATTCAGAGAATTATTTAAAAAGGTTGAATAATAAAAATAAGGAGGATGTTAATAGCGGCCAGAATCCCATAGCGTACATTTATGCGGTCAAACTAAACGAGATGTTAGATGTAGAAAGATATGAATTTGTAAAGAAATGGGAAGAGGCGGAGCGTAAGGAACAAAAAACCTTTGAATCCAGAGAGAAAAAAATTGCAGAAAAATATTTTGGCGGCAATTATGATTTGTGGCAAGATATAAAAGAAAAATATGAAAAGTGGAAGCAACGTGAAAAATGTGAAAGAGAAATATCGCTAAAAGAAACAGATAAGAATATACAGGCTTGTGTAGAGCATAATTTTGAGGAAGAGGATTTGCTGCAATCCAGGATAGGGCATATAATAACAGATGAAAAACCATATGAGATCACACTTTTATATGAAGGTAATTGTGAAGTGACGAATTTGGTGATTACGTATCTGCTGGATCCGGACAATATCAAAAATAAGAATGTCGAAGAAATGCTGAAAGAGATAAGCGAAGCATATTACATTCCAAAGGATAAGGACAGGGAAACGTTTCCGCTCTGGGATTACAAAGAAAGCAAGAAGGTGGATGACGATCTTGTAATTATGAAAATCCCTGTTGGGAAGTTTCCTGATAAAATGATAGAGGCTCTGCAGGAAAAGTATACCGATGGACAAAAAGTAATATACTATTATGGGTGTCTGAATTCAGACGACGAATATAAAGAGGAATATAAGGAATGGATAGAAGAAATGAAGGATGATAGGGGCTGGAAGGCCTGGAAGGTTTGGAAAGAATTAAAAGAAAACCCGGAATATCAGAAGAAGTTTGATGAAACATACAAAGAGACGCATAAGGGCATGCCATTGGGAAAGCAAGATAAGCAGGATAATTCTGGAGAGACGCATAATGGCGTGCCATTGGGAAATCAAGATAAGCAGGATAATTCTAAATATAGACAGCCGGTGAGTGATTCTAAAGATGAAAAAGTCTTGATCGAAAAAGAAGATACAGATTCAATTAAGGCTATAATAAAAAAATGTAAATTTGAAAACTTTAAGGAAGCGAAACTTGTTTATCAGCGTAAACTTCCATATCAATCAGACATGGTCGATGAAAACTCATCGAAGCAGCGGTACATATTGAAATATTATGAATGCGCAATCACGAAGGAAGAGCATGAGAAGGCGAGGGATGAGTTAGGGGAAACGCCATTATGGAATATGTATAATAACTACATTTTTCATGATAATTTTTATGCGGATTTGAATGGCCTCAATCGTTTGTATGACGTCATCAAGAGCAAAGAAGAAAAAGAAATCACAGATCTTACTGAAACGCTTATCCATATATGGGTATGCAGGGAGAGAGGGCCTGAGGTCACTCAATTAGAGGAGAGGATACAGTCGATCATTGCCTGTATTTATTGCCACAAACCGGATCCGAGGTTAAGAGAAATTGTGATGGATTTTTATAAGAAAAAAGATAACCGCAAGTTTATAGACCGTAATGTTCAAGATAAAGATGATTTTCTTGTATTAAATAAAAACAATCCGGAGTTGAAAGAAGCCTATGACCGAAAATATGGAATTGAAATAAAGGAATAGAGGAGAGGACGGTATTATGCCAAATGATATACAGATCGGCCCGCTGACCTTCCATATGTACGGGCTGATGATCGGGATCGGCTTTGTGGCGGCGTATCTGATCTGCTGCTGCCGGGCAAAAGAAAAAAAGTTAAATGAGGATATTATATGGGGGATATTGCTGTGCGCAGTACTTGGCGCGGTAACAGGCACGAGGCTGTTGTATTATATTGTCAGTTTTCGGGATATCCTGCGCGATCCGTCGATCCTGTGGGATTTTTCGCATGGCTATGTCGTTTACGGCGGCATACTTTTCGGGGTTTTATACAGCTATATTTACTGCCGCGTGAAAAAAGCGCCGTTTCTCGCGTATTTTGACCTGGTCATGCCGTCTGTCTCCGTCGCGCAGGGCTTTGGGCGGATCGGCTGTTTTTTTGCGGGCTGCTGTTATGGGAAGCCGACGGATTCGTGGCTGCATATCACGTATACGCACTCAGACTTTGCGCCAAACAATATCCCGCTGCTTCCCACGCAGCTTTTATCAAGCGCGGGCAATTTCCTGATCGCCGCGGTTTTGTTTGCATATGACAAAAAAAATAAAAAGCAGGGAACGGTCGGCGCGCTTTATATGATTTTATACAGCATCGGCCGGTTTGTCATCGAAATGTTCCGCGACGATCCGCGCGGCGCGTGGGGGATATTTTCCACATCGCAGCTGATATCCGTTTTTTTATTTGCGGCGGGCGCAGTGTGTATGCGGCTGTTTATGCGCAGGCCGTCGTAATGGCAATGGCGCTGTATTTCGCAGCCGTTTGGCCGAAACGGAATGCGGATGCGGCGCTTTGCCGATGAAAGGGAAAGGGTTTTGACATGGTATTCAGCAGTCTTGTGTTTTTGTGTATATTTCTTCCGGCCGTTGTCGGCTTTTATGCGGTCTGCCCCGGGCGTCTGCGGAATCTGTGCCTGCTTCTGGCGAGCCTTTTATTTTATGCGTGGGGCGAGCCGCGCTATATTTTTATTTTGCTGTTTTCTACGGTATTTGATTACATGAACGGCCGCCTGATCGGCTGGGCGGACGCGCATGGGAAGCGCGGTACGCTTGGACGGTTCCTGCTTGTAATATCCATCGCGGGAAATCTGGGCATTTTGGGATTTTTCAAATATACGGACTTCTTTTTGTCGGCGGTCAACCGGTTTGCGGGAAGCCGGTTTGCGCTCCCCGGCATTGCGCTGCCGATCGGGATTTCTTTTTACACGTTCCAGACGATGTCGTATACGATCGACGTATACCGCGGCAAAGTCCGGCCGCAAAAAAACCTGATATCCTTTGGTATGTACGTCTGTCTGTTCCCGCAGCTGATCGCGGGGCCGATTGTGCGTTACAGCGAGATCGAAACGGAGATCACAGAGCGGCGGCAGAGCATGGAGGGCTGCGCGTACGGCCTGCAGCGTTTTTTGCTTGGGATTGGGAAGAAAGTCCTGCTGGCAAATCAGGCGGGCGCCGTCTGGGAGAATGTCCTGGCGGCGGCGCCTGCGGACGCGTCTGTCTTACTGGCATGGCTTGGCGCGGCGGCATATATGTTCCAGATCTATTTTGATTTTTCCGGGTATTCGGATATGGCGATCGGACTTGGCAGGCTGTTCGGGTTTCATTTTCCGGAAAATTTTGACTATCCGTATGTTTCAAAAAGCATTACAGAATTTTGGAGGCGCTGGCATATGACGCTTGGGCGGTGGTTCCGGGAGTATGTGTATATACCGCTGGGCGGAAGCAGGCGGGGAGCGCTCCGCCAGTTCAGGAACCTGTTCCTTGTATGGGCGCTTACGGGGCTGTGGCATGGCGCGGGCTGGAATTTCCTGCTCTGGGGTATGTATTTTTGCTTTTGGCTTATATTGGAAAAACAGTTCCTTTTGAAATGGCTGGAGAAATGGCCCGCGGCCGTACGGCATATGTACGCGACAGCCGTTATCCTGGGCGGCTGGGTGGTCTTTGCGTGTGAAGGCATGGGACAGCTGAAAACTTATATAAAAATGATGGCCGGGCGCGGCGTTCCCTTTGCCAGCCGCTATGCGCTTTACCTGTGGTCGGCGCATCTTTTGTTTTTCCTGCTGCTTGCAGTCGCTTGCACAGAGGTTCCGAAGAAGGCCGCGCTGCGCGCGCTTTCTTTTCTGCAGACGCGTTTTGGCGCGGGAACGGCGTTTTGGGCAAAGGGCGGCTGGTGCGCGCTCGTTCTGCTTCTGTCGCTTGCAATGCTGGTGAGCGGCAGTTATAATCCGTTTTTATATTTCCGGTTTTAGGGCGATCTTTTCCGGCAAATACGGCAAAAAATATGTTGACAACAAGTGACAATGTATTTAAAATTAAAGGTAAGATTTATCTTATCAGAAAAAGACCGGAGGCAGGTATTATGGGTATTCAATTGGACGGGGAACAAAAAAAGAAATTATTGCGGCTGACGTGCATTCTGATCTCAACGCCGATTCTGACGCTCGGCGTCTGGGCGACGATCATTGAGCTGTTTGTGTCGCATGGCAGTATGCTGGGGATGATCCTGATCATTGTGGGCGCGCTTGTCATTTACGGCGGTTCGCTTGCCATTGCAAAGTTTGTTACGGATTCCATCCAGCATTTTTTTGCAAATGTTTCGGATATCGCGGAAGGCTCGGATCTTTTGGACGGCGTGGAGGTGCCGAAACAGCTTGACAACAACCGCGTGAATGAAATCATGCAGTCCGTCAATGAAATGGCGGTGTCTTATGCAAAGGTGCTTTCGTCCATTAAAAAGGCGACCGGGGAGCTGGATGAGGTGTCTACGAACTTTAATGGCCTTTTTACGGAACTGACGACGGCGGAAGAGGGCGTGAGCAGCAATGTAAATTCGATTTCCACAAATATCATCTCACAGGCGGAAAAAATGCAGCGCATTCATGAGGAGATTTCGGATATCAGTGATGAGATTGACCATATTTCAAACAATGTGGAGACGCTGACGGCCAGCGCCGGGAATATGCAGGAGTGCAACCGGTCGGTGGAGACATATATTGAAGAGCTGATCGATCTGAATAATGAAAACAGCATTTCGATCGAAAAGGTGCGGGAACAGACGGAACTGACGAATAAATCCGCGATGAATATCCGTACGGCGACAGAGATCATCGCGAGCATTTCCAACCAGACGAACCTGCTTGCGCTCAATGCCAGCATTGAGGCGGCAAGGGCCGGAGAGGCGGGACGCGGTTTTGCAGTTGTCGCGGAAGAGATCCGGAAGCTGGCGGATCAGTCGCGTGAGTCTACGGAACAGATCAATGAGAGCGTGAACGACCTGATCTCCAATGCGCAGTTCAGCGTGGAAGTGACGCAGAAGGTAACGACCGCTTTTGCAGAGCAGACGGAAAAGATCCGCTCCACAAGCGAGCTGTTCGGTTCCCTGCGCACAGAGGTCATTCAGGTGGCGGACTCTATTCAGGGCATTGAGACAGAGGTGACAAGCCTGAACCGGAATAAGGATTCCATGTTACAGGAAGTAAATGATATGGCAGAGTTTTCTTCCCAGAATGAAAACAGCGCGCATGAAACGCTTGAAAATGTCCAGAGTTTTGAACGTATCATTTCAGACTGCCATGTGGCGACAGACCGGATAGTTTCGGTATCGGAAGAACTGGTACATAATATCAATAAAGTAGCAGACCGGACGATGAATTAATTGATTTTTGGCAGAATTATTTTGATGATCTGAAAAATGAAAGAAGAAATGACAGAATCCAGCAGGCGTAACAGCCTGCCGGATTTTTAAATGCGGTTTTTTTGAGATCAAAATGGGCCTGCCGCGTAAAAATTTGCGCTTGCTATTTCTTTGTCGCCGGTTATAATAATATCTGACAGCGCAGCTGTTAATCATTTATGGAAAAGAGGTTTTGATTATGCGAAAAAAACTGAATATCACCGAGGGCATTTTTCCTATGCCGGTGTTGATGGTCGCAACGTACAACGAAGATGGCAGCGTGAATGTCATGAATGCCGCATGGGGGACGATGCAGGCGCGGGATACGGTAGTCCTCAATCTGACCGAGACGCATAAGACAGTCAAAAATATCAGAGAACGGGGCGCGTTTACCGTAAGCATTGCCGACGCCGCCCATATGGCCGAAGCGGATTATTTTGGCATTGCGTCTGGCAACAAGGTCATGAACAAGCTGGAAAAAGCGGGGCTTACCGCCGCGAAAGCAGAGTGCGTTGACGCGCCTGTGATCAATGAATTTCCGCTTTGCCTGGAATGCGCGTTTATTGAGTATCAGAATAACAGGTACGGCTGCGGTGTGATCGGTAAAGTGGTAAATGTCACTGCGGATGAGCGCGTTATGCCGGATGGAAAACTGGATATGTCCCTGGTAAATGCGATCGCATTTGATCCGTATACGCATGGTTATTACAAAGTGGCGGAACGCGTCGGTGAGGCGTTTCACGATGGAATGAAGTTCAATTAACCGGGCGGAATCTGGCGATTATATGCAGGATAAAATCAATTTCGATAAGCGCGCGGGCGGGACGCCATGATATGGAAAAAAATAATAAAAAACCCTTATGCCGCCGCCCGCAATTGCCGATATAATAAGAAGAACCTATTAAAATAAGCTTATGGTCAGGGAGGACAAAGTGTATGGGAAAAATAGAAGGCTACGGCGTTTATCAGAATGCTTATTATGAGAACTCCGTACAAAACAACAGGACAAAGTCCGCAAAAGATACAGACGGGGCAGGGAAGGCGGCGGAGAAAAAGCAGGTTGAGCTGAGCGATGACGCAAAGGATCTGTTAAACGAACTGAAGAAAAAATACGGCAATATGGATTTTATTGTCGCTGATTATGACAGCGAAGAAGAGGCCGCGTCGTATCTGTCCAGGGGACGGAAAGAGTACAGCGTTCTGATCGAGCCGGAATTACTGGAGAAAATGGCTGCGGACAAGGATACGAAGGATAAGTATATCGGCATTATCGAAGACGCGACCGGCGACCTGACGGAGATGAAAAAGCAGCTGGGCGACAAGGAAGACGAGGTTGTGAATCTGGGCGTCACCGTAGATAAGGACGGCAATGTTTCTTACTTTGCTGAGCTTGAAAAAATGGGCGAAAAGCAGAGGGAACGCATTGAAAAGTCAAGGTCGGAGAAGAAAGAAGAAAAAGCGGATGCTGAAAAAGCCGCAGAAGAAAAAGCCGCGGACAAGGCTTTGCAGGAGCGCAGGAAGCGTACGCGCGTGCAGGCGGATTCGATTGAGGAATTACTGGAAAAAATTAACAATGTTGACTGGGATGATGTAAAGACAGAGGATTATGCGCAGCCGGGCAGCAGATTTGATTTTAGCATTTAAGAATGCCCGCGCTGGCTGAAAGAAAAGGGAGCCCGTCTGTGGCCATGCGTTGGCATGGCTGCGGACGGGTTTTTGCAGGATAAAGGGAAAAAAATGAGCGAGATCATTACGTATACAAAGATCCATATGGATCCGTTTGCGCCGAAACCGGAAGATTTTTGCATTGCGGACATTGCCCACGCGCTTTCTCTTATGACGCGCGCGAACGGGCATTTCCCGATTTTTTACTCCGTCGGGCAGCATTGCATCGCCTGTTGTAAAGAAGCGGCTGCGCGCGGCTATCCGCCGCGCCTTTCACTTGCCTGCCTGCTGCATGACGCGGGAGAGGCGTATTTATCCGACCTTACCAGGCCGGTGAAACAACATCTGGACGCTTATTGCGCCGCAGAGGAACGCCTGCTGGATTTGCTGTATGCGCGTTTTCTGGGCGCGGCGCTAAGTCCGCAGGAAAAACAGGCGGTGGCAAAAATCGACGATACCATGTTATATTACGAATTTTTGGAGATGACCGGTGAACGGTTATCTGACTGCGCGGAAACACTGGCAGAGGTTCCGCGGTTCGTTACGGAGCCGTTTACCGATACCGAAAAAGAATATAACAGGCTGTATGGACTGCTCTCCGCGCAGGCCGCAAAAATTCAGGATTGACAACGGTTTCCTGATCGATATACAATACGGTAAGGATTTTCGTAATTATTCATGCCGATTGTTGCGAAGTTAATAAATGATAGAAATGAGGGATGTATGATGTATCTTTTTACGGACGATTGCCTGACAGGGATTGCGCAGATTGACGAAGAGCACCGTATGTTGTTCCAGATGATGGGACAGACGAAGGAGCATTTAGAGCAGGACGGGGCGCCGCTGGAAGTGACAAGGGAACTGATGCACGCTTTGGAGAATTATGCGAACAGCCATTTTGCGCATGAGGAAGCTTATATGGAAAAAATCCATGACCCGGAGCTGCAGCGGCAGAAACATGAGCATGACGAATTCCGCAATAAAATAAGCGAGGTAGATGCGGGCGCGCTTACGGAAGAACAGGCGAAAGTGGCACTTGACGACCTGCTTACATTTCTCACCAAATGGCTTTACCGCCATATCATCAGCAGTGATATTATGATCGGGAAGATCCGGCATATCCCAAAGGAGGATGTGGATAATATCTTTCATTTTTCCAATGATTTCCGGACGGGCATTACATTTATGGATCAGGAACATGAAAAACTGTTTGACATTCTGCGGGAAGTCCACGAAACCCTCTACGGAGATGAGATCATTGTGGATAAGTATGATAAGGTGATAACGATCGTGGGTGAAATGCGCGATTACGCGCTGCAGCATTTTGCGGACGAAGAGGCTTATATGAAGCGGATCGGCTATGCCGGGCTGATGGCGCAGCAGCGTGCGCATGAGGCGTTCGGGGAATATCTTGTCGATTTTGATTTTGATTCGATCGATGCGGATCCGGAGGAATCGCTTGAGGAGCTGATCGATTATCTTGTGTTCTGGCTGCGCAACCATATTTTCAAGATGGATATGCTCATTCCGTTAGTGCCGGATAAGCTGTGATGCAGGGCGGAAAATACCGGATTTACTGGCGGGAGACCGGGGAGCGGGAAGCCTGTATCGTGCGGATGTGCGGGGACTCTCCGTATGCGGTGATCCCCGAAACGCTGCGGGGCAGGAAGGTGACGCGGCTTGCGGATTACTGTTTTGCAAAGGACGCGCGTTTTGAAAAAAGCCGCTGCCTGGTCGAAAGCAGCGGGGCGGATGATGAGATAAGAGAACTTGGCGGCGCCTATCTGCAGGAAGCCGTCCTGCCGGATTCCCTGTCCGAAGTGGGGAATTACTGTTTTTATAACTGCGCAAAACTGGAAAAACTTGAGATCGGCAGCCGTCTTGGCGGCATTGGCAGCGACGCTTTTATGAACTGCCAGAAGCTGCGCCGCCTTTTCCTGCGCTGCGGCTGTATGGAGCCGAGCGGGCTTCCCCGCATTCTGAGCCGCATTCCATGGGATTTGGAAGTGACGTTCCTGCCTTCGCCGCACCGGACGGAGGCAGTTTTATTTTATCCGGAATATACGGAGAGCTATGACGAGATTGCGCCTGCACACCTGTTCGGGCGCAGCATTTCCGGGGAAGGCTTCCGCGCAAGGCAGTGTTTTCGGGACGGCGTTTTGGATTTTGCGCGCTACGACGCCGTATTCGCGCAGGCGTGCGCAGAGGAGACGGCGGAGACGCTCTGCCGTTTTGCATTTGACCGCCTGCGTTTTCCGGTCGGATTGTGCGGGCAGGCAAGGGAGCGGTATGAGCGGTATCTGCGCGCACATACGCACACACTTTTAAAGGAGCTGGTCGGCAGCCGGGCGTTTGATGCGGTCGCTTTTTTGTATGAAAGCGATTTGCTGGATACAAAAGACGCGGCGGAAGGGATTTTGCTGGCGTCGGCGGCGGGCTGGACGGAGGGAAGCGTCTGTATGCAGCGGCTTTTGCAGGCAAGGGCGGACACCGGCGGGAAAGACCGGTATGCATTTGACGATTTTTAACGGCAGCCCGGACAGCTGCGATCAGGATGACGGGGAGAGGACTCACATGGCACATATACAGACGCAGGCGGAATGGGAAGAAAAAATGTCTGCAAAGATTTGGGAC
>CANQQG010000025.1 GCA_947625875.1 uncultured Lachnospiraceae bacterium | reverse complement strand
TCTACGGATAGAGGTATCTCCCTTGGCGGGGAAAGGGTATTTCCCTCAATTTCTTCCGGAAATGTCACTTCATACAGCCTCTTAGGAATAAGCTCAATAAACAGTACATTATTTAAAACTTGTCCCCTTACTTGGATTGTTTTAAAAATGCGTTTGATAATGCCCATCTTTTCAAGAGCCTTTACCGCCTCTGTTGTCTGTTTCTTTGATAATCCGAAAGTATCCGCCATCTGGTCATAGCTGCGCTGTAAGTAATCGTCACGAAACTTCTTTTTCATCCCTACTAACTGCCCGCTTTCTTCATCTCTTTCTTCCTTTGGGCGATACCAGTACACAATATCCGCTAAAATATGGATTGCATTATTATTTGGCGCACCATTTGGATATCTAATTGTCTTAAACCATACCATGGGAATTACATTTCCTGTAAAATTCATAGTTCCAACCTCATCCACAATGGGATTTCCCGTTGAATATCGAAATGTCTTTTTATATTCCATTCTTTCCCTCTTTTCGCAATTTATTATTTACTTCAAAGAGAGCCTTTGTTATACTAAATCTGTACGTTGAGTATAGTAAGGCTCTGCTTTGCTTACTCCGAAATGCCCTTGTTGCCAGCAGGGGCATTTCCTTTTATTCCTGCCATCTTATCCAACATATCAGCTACCTTTTCCTGTTCCGATGGATATAAATGACCATAGGTATTCAATGTGATCCGAATATCCTTATGTCCAAGACGCTCTTTAATAATCATAGGTTGTACGCCAAGATGTACGAGGTAGGCGCAGCTTGAGTGGCGCAGGTCGTGAACGCGGATATATTTAACCCCTGCTTTATCTGCATGGCGCTTCATCACATGCTGTACTGCCTCCGGCACAACCGCAAAAATTCTTTCATCTGCGGGCAGTTTATACATAGATGCCATATATTGTTTCAGTTCTTCTGCAAGAAATTCAGGAATAATCACTGTCCGCACAGATTCTCTTGTTTTAGGTTCTGTGATCTCGTCTTTTCCTTTATGGCGAAAATATGTCTTAGTAATAGATATCCTTCTGTTTACTGTGTCAATGTCCGATGCCGTGAGCGCAAGGGCTTCACCAATCCGGCAACCGCTGTAAAATAATAAATCAAACAGAGCATGGTATTTACTTCCCGCTTCAAAGGTATTTATGAAACGATTAAATTCTTCCAGCGTCCAAAATTGTAACTGTTTTTTATCTGCATCCGCTCTGCCCATGCGTTTTACCTTCGTACACGGATTATCTTTTAAGTTGTAAATCTTTGTTGCATGAGTAAATAACGCCGTCATTTGATTTTGAAGCATGCGTTGATAAGTTTCTTTAAATCCTTTGGAGCGTATCTCATTTTGCCACTGAATAATATCTGCCGGCGTGATGCCATCCATAGCCCTATTACCTAACAGCGGAATAATGTGATGTTCAATCATATAACGCTTATTCCGAATCGTGCGCTGTTTCAACTCTCCGTTTTTATCCCTGAAATATACCTCCACAAAATCTACCAGCTTCATGTTCATATCCGTTTTTGATGCTAACAGCATATTGCGCTCCCATTCCAAGGCTTCTTTTTTGCTCGCAAATCCACGCTTTTTCTTATGTTTTTTCTTACCTTGCCAATCCTCCACCCATATTTGTGAAGTCCATGTGCCTTTTTCTGTATCTTTAGATACTGCCATCCTGCAATCACTCTCCCTTCTCACACAGCATTTCTCTTGCCGGAATAAAATCTTTCACTCCAGTATGCACGTGGTACTTTTGCCTGCACAGTCATATATCCGGCAGCAGCTAATTCCTCATTGAGCTGTCGAATAATACGATAGCCTTTCTGCTTTGATACACCCAATTCCTGAGCGACATCATCAACAGTCATCATGTAGTTTGTCTTTGTCATAGCAATTCTCCTTTCATATATTTATTATTATTTTACGCATTTAGTGTTTGCGTTAGTCTTATATTATTACTCGTTGCGTATTTTGTCAATACTATTTTTAAATTATTTTTTTATATTTACTAATTGCATAACACATTGAAGAATGTTATAATATACAAAATACTTTTTGGCAGGTGGTACTCTGCTAGCCAATATGCTCTTGTAATTTTATTAGAAAGGATTTGAAATTTATGGGATATGGACAAAACTTGAAAGAAATACTAGACCGGAAAGGAATGACGGTAAAAGAACTTGCTCTAAAGGCAAAAATTGCGCCAACAACGCTCTATTCTATTATTCAAAGGGACACTGCTATTCGCTTTGACACCGCACTAAGGATTGCTAACATACTGGACATCCCTATCGATTCTATCTGCAAGGACAATCCGTATGATGATATTGAAACGTTACCTATTCTTCCCTCGGATCATGAAAAGAGGAATATTAATAGCCACAAGAATAGCTACATCTCAGACCGCACCGCCCGTATCCTCAAAAAATTTGATTATACGGAGCTGCCTATGGTAGATGAGCTGATTGCTGACCTATATGTATTGGATGATACAACCAGACGCGATCTGTTTGAATATACTAAAATGCTAAAGAAAAATCATACCTCTCCTGAAAGAGCCGCTGACTTGAAAGATATAAAGTAGAGAAACATTACCTTTAAATCTTTAACTATAAATAAATTTGGAAAGGATAACATTGCCTTTTGTTATAAGTGTATACATATGAATAATCATTTAATATTTCTTTATAATTGGTTCTCAAAAACTGATAACTATCCTCAATTTCCTAATATACAGTTTTCTCAGTCAACCATTCATGTTGTAAAACAGGAATTGCAACAGTTAAGCCAAGATGTCATTCAAACTGATTCCTTTATAAGCAAAGAGATTATGCGTTTAAAAGAACGCTTATTTAATCCATTTGGTGTAATTCCTGCTGTTTTTGGAATGACCTTTGGTTATATCTCTTTATTATATGAAAAACAAAAACAACCACTAAATGATATTTGGGATTATATACATCCCCAAATTCAAGAAGTTTCCAAGGGACAATATCTTTCTGGATTCTATGCTAATGCCGCCGAAAATGCATTTAAAGAAATCAATGCTCGTACAAAACGAATATATGCAATTGCACGTCCAAATACTCCTATTCCTGATGGTGCTGCTGCTATGACAAAGGTATATTCTTCCAACAATCCTATCGTAGAATTTTGTGATAGGAGTACTGAAAGCGGACAGAATACTCAATTAGGTTTTATGAAAATGGCAGAAGGTGCAATGATTGCTTTAAGGAACCCAGTTACACATGAAAATCTATACATGACTCCAGAAGACGCAATGCGTCAAATCATGTTTGCAAGTATGATAATGTACAAAATTGATGAAGGCGTTATTTATTCAGAAATTACAGAATAAAATATTGTAGCCATTTTGTAGCCACTTTAGTTCTCTAAAGTGGTTTTTCATTTAAAAAGGCTTACGGAGCGGACCCCGAAAGCCTTGATTTTACTGCATTTTTTCAATTACTCGATGATAGAAGCCACACGACCAGATCCAACCGTTCTACCACCCTCACGAATAGCAAACGTAAGCCCCTGCTCCATAGCTACCGGGTGAATCAACTCAATCGTCATCTCAATATTATCACCAGGCATACACATCTCTGTACCGGACGGCAATTCGCAAACGCCTGTTACGTCAGTCGTTCTGAAATAGAACTGCGGACGATAGTTATTGAAGAACGGTGTATGACGTCCGCCTTCATCTTTCGTCAATACATAAACCTGAGCCGTAAATTTACGATGACAGGTAACTGTGCCCGGCTTTGCAAGAACCTGGCCTCTTTCAATCTGATCGCGGTTGATGCCACGAAGCAGAGCGCCGATGTTATCGCCAGCCATAGCTTCATCAAGCTGTTTACGGAACATTTCGATACCTGTTACAACTGTCTTCTGGACGTCTTCCTTAACGCCAAGGATTTCCAGTTCGTCATTTAAGTGCAGGGTACCTCTTTCTACTCTACCGGTAGCAACTGTACCGCGGCCTGTGATCGTAAATACGTCCTCAACCGGCATCAGGAACGGCTTATCTGTATCACGCTGCGGATCCGGAATATAGCTGTCAACGGTATCCATCAGTTCCATGATCTTGTCGCCCCATTCGCTTGAAGGATCTTCAAGCGCTTTTAATGCAGATCCCTTGATGATCGGGCAGCCTTCAAATTCATACTCTTCCAGCTGCTCTGTGATCTCCATTTCTACCAGCTCCAGCAATTCCTCATCGTCTACCATATCGCATTTGTTCATGAATACGACAATGTAAGGCACGCCTACCTGACGGGAAAGAAGGATATGCTCTTTTGTCTGAGCCATAACGCCGTCTGTAGCCGCAACAACAAGGATTGCGCCGTCCATCTGAGCAGCGCCGGTGATCATGTTCTTTACATAGTCAGCATGTCCCGGGCAGTCAACGTGTGCATAGTGTCTCTTTTCTGTCTCGTACTCAACGTGCGCCGTAGAAATCGTGATACCACGTTCTCTCTCTTCCGGAGCCTTGTCAATGTTTTCGAAATCCGTAGCTGTGTTACCTGCAACTCTTTCAGCAAGCACCTTCGTGATCGCTGCTGTCAAAGTTGTTTTACCATGGTCAACGTGACCAATCGTACCGATATTGCAATGCGGTTTTGTTCTTTCAAATTTAGCCTTTGCCATTTTGAAACATCCTCCTTAAAAAATTGTTGCCTTGCGGCTTTCATTTTGGTTTTCAACTAACTCGTATTATATTCGATAATAGCGTTTTTTTCAAGTAAATACTGGAATATTTACAATTTTTTATTATTTCGACTGCGATGAAATGATCTTATCCTGCACAGACTTCGGAACCTGCTCATACTTTTCAAAGAACATGGAATAATTTCCGCGTCCCTGCGTCCTGGAACGTAAGTCCGTAGAATATCCGAACATCTCTGCAAGCGGCACAAACGCGCGCACAATCTTGCCGCCGCCCACGTCGTCCATGCCTTCAATACGGCCGCGGCGTGAATTCAGATCGCCGATAACATCGCCCATATATTCCTCAGGCATAGTAACTTCCACTTTCATGATCGGCTCAAGGATAGCCGGAGCCGCCTTTGCCATCGCCTCTTTAAAGCACATGGAACCAGCGATGTGGAATGCCATTTCAGAGGAATCGACTTCGTGGTAGGAGCCGTCGTATACCGTAGCTTTTACGCCCAGCACCGGGAATCCGGCAAGAATGCCTGCCTGCGACGCCTCTTCAATACCTTCGCCGACCGCCGGGATATATTCCTTCGGAATCGCGCCGCCGACAACCTCGGATTCAAACTTGAATGTCTCTTCTGCGTTTGCATCCATCGGCTCAAAGCGGACTTTACAATGTCCATACTGTCCACGTCCGCCGGACTGCTTCGCATACTTGTATTCCTGGTCAACCGGCTTCGTAAACGTTTCCTTATAAGCAACCTGCGGAGCGCCTACGTTTGCCTCCACTTTAAATTCGCGGAGCAGACGGTCAACAATAATCTCCAGATGCAGCTCGCCCATACCGGCGATAATCGTCTGCCCTGTTTCCGGATTTGTATGGGCGCGGAATGTCGGATCTTCTTCTGCAAGCTTCGCCAGCGCCTCGCCCATCTTGCCCTGGCCCGCCTTTGTCTTCGGCTCGATCGCAAGCTCAATAACCGGCTCCGGGAACTCCATGGACTCAAGGATAACCGGATGCTGCTCATCGCAGATCGTGTCGCCGGTTGTCGTAACCTTAAACCCTACCGCGGCAGCGATATCACCGGAATATACTTTTTCCAGCTCCGCCCTTTTATTTGCATGCATCTGCAGGATACGGCCAACGCGCTCCTTTTTATCCTTCGTTGCATTCAGGACATAAGAACCGGAATTCATAACGCCTGAATACACGCGGAAGAAAGCGAGCTTTCCTACAAACGGGTCAGACATGATCTTAAATGCAAGCGCGGAAAACGGCTCATCATCCGAAGAATGCCTTTCCACTTCATTTCCATCCATGTCTACACCCTTGATCGCAGGAATGTCGGTCGGCGCCGGCATATATTCCAGAATCGCATCCAGGAGCTTCTGTACGCCTTTATTCCTGTAAGCAGAACCGCAGCATACCGGAACCGCCGTACACTCACAGGTTCCTTTACGGAGAACCGCTTTCATCTCAGCAATGCCCGGTTCTTCTCCTTCCAGATACTGCATCATTAAATCATCGTCCAGCTCACAGACTGCCTCTATGAGCTTTGTGTGATATTCTTCCGCCTCGTCTTTCATATCGTCCGGAATATCGACAACTGAAATGTCATCTCCCTTATCGTCATTATAGATATAGGCCTTCATTTCAAATAAGTCGATGATCCCTTTAAACTCATCTTCCTTACCGATCGGAAGCTGAAGAATAATCGCATTTTTCCCCAGTCTCGTACGGATCTGGTCAACAGCGCCGTAAAAGTTTGCGCCAAGAATATCCATCTTATTGATAAATGCCATTCTCGGTACATTATAAGTGTCAGCCTGCCGCCATACATTTTCTGACTGAGGTTCTACACCGCCTTTTGCACAAAAGACGCCGACTGCGCCGTCAAGCACACGCAGGGAACGCTCCACCTCAACGGTAAAGTCAACGTGTCCCGGAGTATCGATGATATTGATACGATGCTCTAACGCGCCCTCTTTTGTCTTCGTGAACTCCTGCTCTGTCCAATGGCAGGTGGTAGCGGCTGAAGTGATCGTGATACCCCTTTCCTGCTCCTGTTCCATCCAGTCCATGGTAGCAGTTCCTTCGTGAGTATCGCCAATTTTATAATTAACACCGGTATAGTATAAGATACGCTCTGTCAGTGTCGTCTTACCTGCGTCAATATGCGCCATGATACCGATGTTCCTGGTTCTCTCTAACGGATATTCTCTTCCAGCCAAGATTTTTTCCTCCTAAATATTCCAACCATACAGTTGGGATCAGAATCTGTAATGCGCAAATGCCTTGTTTGCCTCTGCCATTCTGTGCATATCTTCTTTTCTCTTTACAGATGCGCCTGTATTGTTCGCGGCATCCATAATTTCATTTGCCAGCTTTACCTCCATGGTCTTTTCCGACCTCGCCCGCGAGAACGTGGTCAGCCAGCGGAGCGCCAAAGCCTGACGGCGGTCCGGGCGCACTTCAATCGGCACCTGATAAGTTGCGCCGCCGATACGCCTTGCCTTCACCTCCAGAACAGGCATGATATTGTTCATCGCCTCTTCAAAAACCTCCAGAGCCGGCCTCTCTGTCTTCTCCGCAACTCTGTCAAATGCATGGTACACGATCTTCTGCGCGATGCTCTTCTTGCCGTCCAGCATAATGTTATTGATCAGCTTTGTAACAACCGTACTGTTATAAATCGGATCTGCTAATACTTCTCTTTTCTGAGTATGTCCTTTACGTGGCACGATACTTCCCTCCTTAATCATGTTTTTCCGGCCGGAATCCGGCCTGACTCCCTGCGGAATCGATTAATTCAACGGTACTCACATGTTTGTGTTACGTGCTGAAATATTCTATCAAAACGGGTCCTGCAAATAATTCCAACACTAACCTCTGTCTGCGCACCATAGACTTACGATGCGCCCTGATACATTGAGTCTGTTGCTCCGCTAAATGTTATTTCTTAGCATCCTTCGGCCTCTTGGCGCCGTACTTAGAACGCGCCTGCCGTCTGTTAGCAACGCCTGCCGTATCAAGCGTACCTCTGATGATGTGGTATCTTGTACCAGGTAAATCCTTTACCCTGCCGCCGCGGATCAGGACAACGCTATGCTCCTGCAGATTATGTCCTTCGCCCGGAATATAGCTCGTTACCTCAATACCGTTAGAAAGACGCACCCTGGCGATCTTTCTGAGCGCGGAGTTAGGTTTTTTCGGAGTGGCTGTCTTTACAGCCGTACATACGCCGCGCTTCTGCGGAGAAGATAAATTGGTAGATTTCTTCTGCAAAGAATTCCATCCTTTCTGCAGGGCTGGCGCCGTAGACTTTTTCGCAGCCGTCTTTCTTCCTTTTCTTACTAACTGGTTAAATGTTGGCATTATTTTCACCTCCTGTATTTTCTTTACCAATGGGCAGCGCAGAAACTTCCAGATCTGTCACTTTATGCACTCCCACACGCTAAAACATTATAAAGAGTGTTTTTTAGAATGTCAAGGAGATTTTTAAAATGAAAGCCATTTTTATTGTTTTGCACCATATTTTTTCCAGATTCCCGAAATTTATGCCATATTCTAATACCCTTTCTATGGGTCTCTTAACCTTTCTGTGCGAAATAGGGCATTCCATCTGATTCCTCTTTCACCGCCAGTTTTTCACTGTTTCATGTCTTTCCGCCATCTACCGTTTTATATGGATAATTGTCTTCTTCATAGTTAAGTGCTGCCAGATAGCCCAATACAAAATTAGAATCGATCAGGCAGACGCCGCATTTTTTCAGTTTCAATATGACAAAATCTATTTGCAGCCGGTATTTTCTGCCGGTAAGCAAATTCCCCGCTCCCGCCATTTTTGATGGTTCCAAATATTATCTCACCATTTTCAGCTTCCCGGCTTCCATACAGCAGACGTGGTCGCAGAGAACTTTTATATCTTCCGCATTATGGCTTGCGACCAGGATCACTTTTCCCGCTTCCTTAAATTCAAGAAATATATTTCTCATTTCAGCCACGCCCTGATTATCCAGCCCGTTAAACGGCTCGTCCAGTATCAGGAAGTCCGGATCTTCCATGATCGCCTGCGCGATCACCAGTCGCTGGCGCATACCCATCGAATATTTTCCCACATACTTTTTCGACCGCGGGTCAAGCCCCACTCTTTCCATGACCGTTTCCAGATACGGCTTATCGCTTTTATGGTTCAGCATATATAAATACTCCAGATTTTTTATTCCGGAATCATTTCTCAAAAAAGCGGGTTCTTCAATGATAATGCCTGCCGATTTCAATATTTCCGGCTGCTTTTTTCTCGGAACGCCATTCACGATGATCTCTCCCGAATCCGCGGACAGCAAGCCGCACAGTATCTTAAACAGTACGGTTTTTCCCGCGCCGTTTCTCCCGACAATGCCGGTGATCCCTCCCGAATGACACTCCATGCTGACATGGTCAAGTACCTTGATTTTTCCAAACGATTTACTCACATCTGTGACCTTGATGCCTTTTTCCTGTTTTTTCATACCATGCTCCATTCCATGCGAACTTTCATTCGCCTTGTGTTTACGCCATCACTCCTCATTTGTCCAGCTTAAATCTTTTGCCTGTATTCCCATCAGCGAAACGGCAGACAAAGCAGGCAGCAGAATAGCCGCCGCCAGCACGATCTGCGAAAAGGACAAAAACCGCTTACATACTTTCCCGTACAACAGGAGCAGATCGAGCCAGGAAAGCGGGGAAATAAAGCCAATCCACTCCTCGGATAAATATAAATTGGCAAACACGACCGGCAATACCGCAAAAAAAGTTCCCGCCACCACCGCCGCCGTCCGGTTGATATAAATGCTCAACACAAACATGACCATTCCGATCAGTCCCGTCGCAATGCATAAAACAATCCCGAAAATCAATGCCGTCTTTACCGCGCTGTTTTCATTGATCAGCTCATAAGAAAAAAACAGTTTTACCCCATGCTCCGATCCGGCGTCTGTCATGGCGAGGGAATCATATAACCGTCCCCATTCCACAGTACATTCTATCCGAGGCAGCAACAGCAGCACACTCAGCGCAAATTCAGTGGCCGAAAGCATGACCGCCGATATGCAGATCCGCAGCGCTTTGGCAACTGCCCACCGGATTCTCCCCTGCCTCATCAGCACGTACATCTCGTGTCTCTGCAGAAACGGTATATTGGAATAGAAGTAAACGACAGAGATCCCATAAACAAATAAGCAGTAGACATTTTGCCCGATAAAAGGCAGGATCCACGGCGACGCCGGATAATCCGCCACAGCGGAAAAATGTCTGACCGTACTGATATAATAGTGCAGGACACTGAACTGAAAAACACAAAATACCGCGAGCCGCTTGCTGAAAAAATTGCTGACGATATCATGCCATATACATTTCCCTTTATCCATAGATCTTACCTCTTAAACTTATGAGCATCATCTTTCCGGCCAGACATAAATTCACGAAAGCTATGCCGATCACCAATAACACAGACAACAGGTCATTTAAAAAGAGATTGTTGGAAGGCGAAAATATCAGGCCCATACTCAGCGCTCCCGATGAAAGTTCCGCCAGCGCGTAATCCATAAAATAGTAAAGGATCATTGGCGCAGACAATACAAGCATCCGGTTTGGCACGTATATGGAAAGGCAGGCTGCCCATACAGCCATAATCCCGACCAGCGCGCCATACTGAAGCCCATAGCAGAAATAATACGCCGGGTACATCCCATGCGTCAAAAAAATCCGCAGTCCGCCGGCGTGAATGATATGGTCATACTGCAAACCGGCTCTGTCGGCCCATGGCAGACGGATATGCAGCAAACCGGCAAACAGAAAGACGCCCAGAGCCGTTGAAAGGATCGTCGCGCAAAAAATGCTCAGAAGCCTTGCCGTCACATATGTTTTCAAATCTCCCCGGATCACCTGCTGCAGCGCATATTTATGTTACATATCCTCACAAAGGCTGTCTGCAAAAACAATCGCTCCGCACACCAATATCATCATTGCGGGCATCCCATACATGACAATGGAAAAAACATATAGCACATCGGAGTCTAATGCAATTCCTTCCCGCGTCGCAAGCAATAATACGCCTACGGACAAAATAACCGACAGCGGGAACTTTACGGAGCATAGCGACCGTTTCAGGTCTGCTTTCAGATAACAAAATAATTTTTTCAAGGCACGATCTCCTTTGCTGTCTGCGCATCAATAATTACCTGAACCGCCTGCTGTGTCTCCCCCGATCTCTCAATTCCCTTTATGATCCACACCGGTTTGACGTCGTAGATTCCCATTCCCGACGACAGATCGACGTAGTAATACAATTCTGCATTTGTCATTTCATAAGTCGCGTTTCCAAGAATCTGCGCATACTTATCTGCGGCTGTTTTTGCGATGTCACCGATGGGAAGCAAACGGATCCCTGTTTTTTCCTCTGAAACATCAAACACTTTTTCAATCTCCAGATATTCTATCCCGTTTTTCGACACAAAGGCCTGCACCGGCGCGTTCGCGTCTGAGACGTCCGAAAAAATTTCCGCGTATACATGGTAAAGCGGCAGTCCCCTGTATCTTTCATGGATACAAAAATAATACCCTTCGTCTTCAACCGACCAGCTTTCCTTATACTGCGCGCGGTCGATCTTGCCGTCCATATCTTCATGATATTCCTGTGACTGCATATTCGCATAATCCAGCGCATATCCCGCAGAATCATATTCAAATTGCATATTGATTTTCGTCAGGGCGTCGCTCACGATCTGCAATGCGTCTTTGCGATCCATAAAAGATAATTGTCCCTCTTTGGAAAACAGGTCGGCATTGTACCGTTCATCTTCCTCGTCCAGCACAAACGCGCTCCGTATGTATCGCATTGACGTCCTCCTCATATAGGTCATCTGGCTGGAAACCGGTCCATAGGACAAGGTTGTTTCCTCCGGGCTCACATATGTTCCCGTTTTTACTTTCTTCCCATACTCGTCTTTTTCCTCATACTCGTAGGTATCATAAGTATCATTATCGCTGAATAACAGATCAAACGCCTGCCCCGCGTCCGCTTTTTTCATCCGGGCTTTTGCAATAACAGGAGTTTCCTCTGACAGATCCGCATCAATTACGATATCCATGTCGAAGCTGACATTTTCAATGGTATTTTCATAACGCGCCGGAAAAGATACGTCATCAGACGAATCCTCCTGGGCCGTCCTGCTTTCCGCCGTTCCAAAGCCCGGGACATGATCCCGCGTGTTTTCCCTGTCCCCGCAGCCTGCCAGCAAACACAAAAATATCATCATGCACAGGCCCATTGCAGTAACTTTTCTTTTTGCGCCTTCCATGCCAAATCCTCCTCGTCGAATTTTTTGATCCACAGGCGTCTCTGTGAAATCAATGAAAATTCCGATTATCCATATTTTTGTCCTGCTTTCAACCCTTCCTGCACGAAACGACACTTTTCCCCTTTTTTTGGTCAGTTTTTTGAAGATGCAGGGTTTTCCCAAAATCCGCAAAAAAATGTCTTTTCATGCAGTTTCTATATATTCCCCGCCTCCCATATGATATAATCATTTTATAATTTATCGGTCGGCAAACTGTAAATGAGGGTAATATGCGAATACTGATCTGTGACGACGATCCTTTGATGATCGAACAACTGAAAGCATACTGTAAAGAATTTTTTGAAAAGATCCATGTGAAATGTCCGGAGCCTGTCTGTTTTTCTGACGGGGAATCGCTGCTCTCTGACGAGGGCGAAAAAGATCTCCTTTTTCTTGACATCGAAATGCCCGGAATGAATGGGATCTATGTGGGAAACGAGTTAAAAAAGGCAAACAGCGACATTATCATTTTTATTGTGACTTCTTATTCCGAATATCTTGACGAGGCAATGCGTTTCCATGTGTTCCGCTATCTGTCAAAGCCATTGGACAAGCAGCGGTTTTTCCGGAATATGAAAGACGCCGTTGACCTGTATCACTCCATGACCGTCAAAATCCCGATCGAAACGAAACAGGGTGTGCGCACGCTGCCCGCCTCCGCTGTCATCGCAATAGAAGCGCAGGCAAGAAAAGTGATCGCGCATACCACAGCGGGCGACTTTGCATCTGTCCATAATATGCAGCGCTGGTTGAAGCTGCTCCCGAAAAACTGTTTTTTCCAGACGCACCGCAGCTTCATTGTCAACTTTGAACATATCACAGATTTTGACCACACCCTTGTCAATATGGCGGACGGCCAAATCCACGCCTATCTGACAAAAAGAAAATACAGCGCGTTTAAAGAAGCCTACCTTCTCTATCTGGAAAGCACGAGGTAAATCAGATGATCAATACGGTAATGTTATTTTTTACTTTTGTGACAGAGGCGGTGATCCTGTGGCAATATTCCTCAAACCTTTTTACTGCCAGACGCAGACAGGGGATACTGTTTGCAACGCTTTTCCTTTTTTATTTTGCGCTGTTTGCCGTATCTCTTCTAAAATATACGTGGCTGAATATGGCCTTATATTTTGTCATGAATTTTATGTTCCTGCTTACCATGTATGACCTCAAATGGTATACTGCGCTGTTTCACTCCGCTGTAATTGCCGGTGTTATGGGAATGTGTGAACTGATCGTTTACAGCGCGATGAAAAGTTTTTCGCCCCATTCCCTTACAGAATCCGGACAGCCGGAGGATATGGTCATTTTTATTATTTTCAGCAAAATGATATTCTTTACCATTGTATATATCCTGATCCATTTGTTCAAAGGACAGCAGGCATACAACCAGAAGCAAGACAGATCCGTCCTGCTTCTGATCTTCATTCCCATCGCATCCGTCTTTATCATGCTTACGCTGGTAAGCGTCAGTGACGCGTTCCCGCTCTCTCCTCTTTTTGAGGGAATGGTCACGCTGAGCGCCTTTTTCCTATTGATCAGCAATCTGCTTGTCTTTGGCATCAACCGGTACAACCTGAAAAAAAGCATGGAATTTACGCAGATGCAATTGCTGCTCCAAAAGGAGTCTGACTCTGCTGAATATTATGAAATGCTCCGTCTGCAGAACGAAAACCAGCGCATTTTAATCCACGATATCAAGAAGCATCTGCATTCCATTGACATGCTGAACCGGCAGAAAGAGCATGATAAAATCGACGCGTATCTGCACCGGCTGATCCGTTCTTCTGACTTAAAAGAGTCCGCCCGGCTGTGCGAGCATGAAATGCTGAATGCCATTTTATGCCGCTATATGCGGCAGTGTACAGACAGCCACATCGCTTTTCACGCCGATATACGGAGCGGAACGACAGATTTTATTGCCGACAATGACCTGACTTCCTTATTCTGCAATCTGCTCGACAATGCGGTGCAGGCGGCGAAAGACATTCCGGAGGCATTTATAGAGATCAGCGCCGGCAGAAAAGAAAAAACGCCCTTTACCGTTTTGACCGTCATTAACTCCTGCCGGACAGATCCTTTCATAAGGGAAAACGGCGAGCCGACAATCCGTATCCCCCGCAGCCATAATCATGGTTTCGGGCTGAAAAGCATTCGCAAAATCGTCGCCAAATATAATGGAGCTATGCAGATATATTACCATGCCGATACGCTGACGTTTCATACGATCCTTACTTTAAAACGGCAGGAAGGATATGAAACGACATGAGCTTAAGGGCGTCATACTGTAAATAACTTTGCGAAAACGGCTCCGCCAGTATATTGGCGGAGCCGTTTGTGTGCCTGCGTCAGGCAAATGTCTGACTGATTAATTTTTCCTTTCTCTCCATTCATCTGCCAGGTCTTCTGCAAGATAATCTTCGTCCATACAATGCAGGTCAGACACTCCCTCCCTAAGCAGTTGATATTCCATAGAATGATAAAAAAAATCTAATGCCTGCCTTGTGTTAATGCCGACTTTCTCCGCAAAAAGAGGAATGATTCTCGCATATTTCATCTGTAACAAAGTCCGGTTCGCTCTCATAATGAATAACTCCTTTCAAATGCAACCATTTTTCTCGAATGTATAATATCCGGTTTTGCCACCTCTACATAAGAGCCATGATACACCCTCATAACACAATCCCTCTTTCCGCCATCACTTCTTTTAGATTCTCAACAATATATTCTTTCCCTTGCGTGTGAAGCGTTTCATAACAGGGGATAATATACTGATCAACGATATCGCTCTCCTTTGTCAAGGCATCGTGCACAATTACCGGATCAACATTCATATCCTCCGCAAGGCTTTCTATGCAAAAAACAACAAATCTCAATTCATCATTTGAATAGTTGCCTGTGCATATTCCCTGAACACTCTGTGTCATCTCTGATATACTTTCGGGATATCTATTCATTGAAGCATTATCATTTTTCGTAAAGTCAGACATTCCTGACGCCTCCCATCCATCTTTTTTGCTGAAATCCTTAATCCGTTCTGACAGAAAACAATTTCCCTTATGACTCTGTGAAACAATCCGGCGCCAATATCCTCTTCCATTTGGGACAGTTGACGGAATCGTTTTTGTTTCATTATAACAAGACAATACCCAAAAAACCATTTTCATACAAAAACGCAATCTCTCCATGATGCTTTTCCACAATTCTCCGCACATTTTTAAGTCCTATCCCATGATTCCCTTTATCTTTCTTTGTCGTTTCCAATAAATCCGTTCTTCCGCTGTCCATCTTTTGACAGATATTGCAGATATTTAAAAATAAGGCAGAGATAAAATACACTGATATGGATCATTAACATACAGCCGCTGATTAATACGGCAAATATTTTCTCCATCTCTCCCAGCATCAGTACGCTCAATATAATGACGTTCATTGCGGGAATCACCAACAGCAATAAAGTCTGTTTTCGGTCAAAAGCAATCTCCTTTGCTTCGGTCGGATAAGAAATATGGCTGATCATCGTTGTACAGATTCTGCAATGCCATTCTTCCGGACGAATTCGATTTCCTTTTGCAAATCATTCTGTAACAGAGCATAAAATCTGATCGTCATCACAAATTCCAATCCTGTACATGGTCAATTCCTTTCAGCCAGTGCAGATATGTCTTTTTCCATAGCCTCATCTCTCGGCCTGGTAAATATTTTTCCATCTTTATCGTATGCAATTTTGTCCATCTGAACCTTTTAATATTTCCTGCTTCATCTATAATAAAAAACCCCTGCTGCTTTTATCCTGTGCATGAAAATATAAACTGTCAAGGCGTTTCTTCATCCGCAGGATTGCTCTTCCCCTTGCGATTTCGCATAAGTCGCCCCGACCTCAAAATGATATTTTACGATTCCGAGGTCGACCTTGCTAAACAATCCGCCCTTGTCCGTAACTTCCACGGAACCGTCCTCGTTTAAGGCAATCTCAAATTTCTGCTGGTTCAGCGCCGTGGGAGCAAGGAGCGCCATCTCCACTCCAAAATTAAACCACGATGGTTTTTCTCCATCGGAAACAATCACCTTCTCCGGCTTCTTCGACTTGTGCGGCCTGCCCTGATCTGCACCGTATCCCACGGCAATTACAATGACAAGCCGCTCATCTTTTTCTATCTCAGCCGGCACATTTTTCGCATTGAAGGTTCCGGCCCAACAGGTATTCAATCCGAGCTCCTGCGCCAAAAGCACAACCTGTTCCCCGAAATATCCGATTCTCTCCTCCACAGAATCGTCATCCCGTCCAACGCAGGCGATTACGCTCGGTGCGCTGCCGAGTCCCATAAAGCGGTTCAATGCCCTGTTGAAGGTCTTCCCTGCGTCCGGACAAAACTGCATATGGAGATTGCCTGCTGCATTACACTCCTCAATTTTTTCCTTCAACCGCTCCACTTTTTCCATTTCAATCGGTTTGTCGAGATAATTCCTGACAGAATGTCGCGCTCTGATTTGTTCGATTTGATTCATCTTGCATTTCCTCCTATTTTCGCATGGCACATAGCCTTTCTCCTTCAATTCATGGATACTTACGATCCACAACACATCCTCTGTAAACTGTTTGCGGCCTTCCTTCAATTCTTCAAGCTCCACATGCGGCATCTGTATCGGCGTCAGCTTCCGGATCTGTACCGGCATACCATTCTTCTTTTCCTCTTCCACATACTCATAATCCAGTTGAACAATACACCATATACCACCGCACAGCAACCGATCATAATTCCAGCTCATAGACCGGCACGTTTGCGCCTTCCTTGATTTTCTTCGTCAGGTCCTTGCGGACTATCTTGCCATCAAAGCTTTGACGGAGTTTCTTTTTGATTACTTCGCGCTTATCTTCTGCAATTAGTTCCACCTTTACTCTCCTTCCGTCTTAACTAAAGAAATCAAACTCATCCACCGCAAAAGCAATGTCTATCTGGAACTCTTCACGAGCCACAACCAAACCGTCTGCATCGGCGATCACAAGATAGTAAATTTCCTTATTGTCATATTTCAACGACTTCAAATTGAAGCTGCACCGGAAGGTCCTCTCCTGTCCGTTGTCACTGGTCTTATCTGCGATGATCTTTGCAACATCGCTGACCTGTTTCCCATTGCTGTCTGTGAAATATAGCTGATACGTTGCCGCCTCACGATTATCTCCCACCGGCTCTTTCTGATAAAAATTCAGTGAGAAAATCATATTGCTGACCTTATGCGTTGCTGACAAAAGACTTACCTCTACCGGCTTCGTATCATATTTCTTTTGGTTTCTCTGATATTGCTTATTCTGATTTCTCAGGAAATGATAATCAATCACAGGGACAACCATCTCCTGCAGGCTGATGCCGCCATGCACAAAATTCAGCCCGCTGCCATTCATCTTTATCCGTACATTTTCCTTCGGCGCAAATGCGTCATATTCAGACTTGCCTTCAAGGAACTGTACCTTCTGCAGATAATCCGGATCAGCCGCTTTCTGCATAATAGCAAAACGTCTTCCATATTCCACAATGCGATTGACAAATCCCGTCTTGTCAATCTTATCATCCTCCGTCAGCGGACTATATGTATAAAGAAATCCGTGATCCGCCGTGAACAGGATATGTGTTGCTCCAAAATCATTGCAAATGATTTTCGTCAGGTTCTTCAGTTCCTGAATCGCCTCATCACAGGCAGGGAACACCATCGAATCCGCCGTGTGACTCGCCACATCAATGGTATCGTGGTAGATATACACGACATCCATACCCTTGACCAGCGCGCTCCGGTCAGCTCTCTTTGCACTTACCAGATCGTTGTACTTGATTGCCACGCTGTTAGGTCTTGCAGATTTCAGCACTTTGTCTCGGTATCCTGCATCCGTGGATACACCATCCGCCATGACCTTCAGAACATCACCATGCAGCTCGACTTCCAGCTCGTTATGCGGTAGCAGCGCTGCCATACCAAACTTTGTGATCGTCGGAAAGATTCCTTGGACGTCCTGAAGCTTTACATCCGCCTGCGTCTCTCTCCGAAGCTGTTCTGTCAGTGAAGCTGCCACCTCATAACGCAGAGCATCAGAGATAACGACAAACACCCTGCTGTCCGCATTCTGGATTCTGTTCTTATAAAAGTCCACTTGCTGCGGCACCTCCAGAATCCGTCCATATTTCGCCAATTCCTCTGAACACACAGCAGACCAGTTTCCGCCAAGCTGTCCCAGAAACCAGTTCTTGTACAATCCCTCCACCTTTTCCATAACAGAGCGGAACAGGTCATGAAGATCTGAATTATAAGACTTCAGGCTCTCACCGTAGCTTTTATGGAACAGGCGATAATAAGTATCCATCCTGTAATACTCCGATGTGTATTCCTTCCATACGTTCTTTGCCTCTGCCGAATGGAAGCCTGTCGTATGCTCTTTATAAAATGCCTGCATATTGGCCACCTGCAGGATTCCTTCATAGTAATCCCTGACCTGTGCATAGCCCACTGTCGTCCGGCGCTTTTCCACCGTTTTCCTGATTGCGTCCACATCAATGATATGGTCGCTGATCTCCGTCATCAGCTTAATCAGGATCACTTCATCCAAACATGGGAAAATCTCTGTATCTACCAGATCACTGACTTCCAGCTTCATGAACCTTTGAGGAAGCTTTCGTTCATCTTCTACCGTTTTGGCTATCTCCGAAAATTGCTCCTGATCGCCGCTATGCAGCCAGTCGGAAATAAAGTCATAACAAAACGCCTGATGCGGTGATGAAATCCAGCCGTCAAGTCCCGCCAGATATTCCAGACGCATTGTTCTTGTGGCTGCCGTGAGGAGCAGATGCGTTGCCATCTGGGCAATGTCCTTCTGGTCCGCATCATAACCGGCTCCCTGCTGTACCATGCTCCAGAACGCTTTATCGGCTCCATAATTAACAAACTCTCGGTACAGCGGGTTCGTATTGATATCCAGGCCGGCCTTTAACACTTCTTTCATGATTGCTGCAGGCGAAACATCTTTCAATCCGCTCAAAGCTCCCATAACTGCCATATGAAGCTGCACCGGAACCGTCGGCGCTTTGCTCTGACTGGCAATCTTATCCCTGCGCGCCTTGGCATTGAAGTATTTTCGATATTCCTTTACCTGCTTACGCATAGCCGACGCCTGCGGAATATCCAGCTCGTCCATCCAGATAGAGATCAGATCCGCTCGGAACTCTTCGCTATACAATTCAATATCAAGAAGCCAGTTGTCTTCCGGTTTCTCGTAGGACAGCGGACAATATACCAGATAGTTGCTTGTGGTATCGTCCACTGACAGCAGTTTTTTCACAGCAAAATTATTGGCGCCTGTCAGTATCAACAGCTTTGCATTATTTAGCGTTACTTCATCCAGCCTGTCCTGGAATTCTCCGTCTTCGTCGTACCAGAATACAATACGGCGCTTGTAAAACTCCGGAAGAGGCGCTGCAAATCGCTGATTCAATTCCTGTATGATCTTATCTAAATCCATACCTCAGTCTCCTAATATTTTACAAACTTTTTTTCACAACAGCTTGACATTTTCATCTTTCATGCATATAATGATAGCAACTCATCTAACACGTTTAGAAGGAGAATCCGGCTTTTGCATAGCGATTGCCGGTTTTTTATTTTGAAACCATTCTTATGTAATTTAGGTAATCAAAATAATTGCTCAATCCATGTTTCTCTTTTATGGTGCGGATATCCGTATATATTTGTCCTTTTTTCTTTTAGAATATACATCGCGCCAAAAAACATTATCGGTGAATTATCTTTTTGCAAATGACAGCTTTCATCACAATATACGTTATATAACACTTCATTCACCTCCACTACTTTTTACCTTCGAAGCAATTTTTGAAATCGATGCATTAAGTCTTTTCTTTGTCTCCATCTCTTTTCTCTTTTTCTCCCACTGATTCAGAATGAGTAAAATACTATCTTTCACGACAGGGAAATACTCAATACATTCCTCTTCGGATAATTCATGAACACCTTTGCTGATAATGCCATAGAGAAATGGGTTATCAACTATTGCCTCTGGCAATTCATCTTTGATCATTTTTATCTTATCAATAACCTTTGCTTCATTGAAGTCTTTCTTTTCAATTTTACCTTCATCTATAGCTGTCTCAGAAGCCTTCAATAATATGGTTTCAAATATCCTTCGCAGATATATATACGCTCCAATACCAACACCGTTTGCGAACAGCCCAAGAGCTGTACCGAATTCTTTTCTAACAGAACCATTCATCACATGTTTATATTCATCCAATTCAGAGAATGATAATGTCGCTATAGAGGGATACTGTCCAATCTTAATGAGATACTTTTCATGGGCATGGATAACATAGTACAATCTGTGAGTACTATCCATCACGCAGCAAAGCGTGATCATCAATGTGATCGGAAATTCAGATTTACTCCAGTTTTCAAGCATCCAACCTTTAGCATCCTTTACGCCATCATTGCCTTCTGCAAAATTCGCACGTTTTAACTCGCATTGAAAATTATATACAAAAACCTCTCCTGAAATATACCCATTATCAAGGTTTACCCGAAAAGATTCTGCCGAAAACACCCGTTCCTCACGGCATTCTGGACAATAAACACTTATCTTGCATTCTCCACCAATAAATTCTATTAATTGCTCTATATTTTCTTCTGTAATTTGAATTTTTTTATATAGCCCTTCATACTGAAGAAAGTCCAAAAACACATTTTTCATAAGCACCTCACTTTATCTTCGCCAACACATCCTTGAAAATCTCATAATTATGCTTTACCCCATCATCCAAATCAATGCTAATCATCTGATCGGCAAGGTGATGGATTTTTTCTTCATATTCCCTAAGTTCCGCTGCCTGCGCCTGTAATTTCTGAAGCTGCTTGTTCAGCTTCACACGCTCGGAAGTTGATGCACCGTTGATGCGCTGCTCCAAATCCGCAATAGCAGTGCGGTAACGGCTCTGCTGCTCGTGAACATAGTCTGTACGGATACGGGCAATCGTATCCGGCTGATAGCGGTGCATATATACTAAGCACTTAAATCCATTCTTTTTCCCAGAATCAAATAGCCAATATATTGGTCGCTTTCCTGCGCCGCGTGATGTATACAAATTGCAATGATCATTATAAAAATCATTCAAAAAATATTGCCTCAATATCTGTCTCGAAGTTCCATTATAGCCAAGTGGTCTGACTATAAATAAGAGATTTTCTTCCAAGTCTTTTTCCCCAAAAGCTTCACTAATGAAATCGACAAATCTGCTAACAATATCGTCTCCAAAGTATTCATCATCACAAATGGGTATAATTGCATCTATATCAGGAATGAAAGATTTATACTTTGAAATATCCCAAACTCCTCCCGCATAAGCCAATCCATCTACATCAAGTGAATATCGTCCAAACATGCACCCTACACCATAGGATATCAACGATTTCATATCTGCACAGTAATCAGCTCGTCCAATAATTATTTCTTCATCAGATACTATTGAATCTATTACATTAGTTGCAGAATATATTTCCGCAAAAAGCTGATTAAGTCTCTCCTCATTTTCTTTCAATTTCTGAAAATCTTTTTCTTTTCTCTCTTTATATTTGCAGTAATTGTCTGCAAGTCTTCCTTTGCCATAACCAATCAAAGGATTTTTTGTAAAATCCCAACTGTTTTCATATGAATCCCAATCATCTTTACAAAGCCTTATATTTTCTTCGACCAACTTTTCAATTTCCTGGCGCCGTCTTTCCTCAAATATGACCGGAAGGCTTCCTATATGTCCTACTTCGAAATTCAATGTTGGGCTAATTAAAGCAAGCAAATATGCGTTAATCTTAGAATTCATAAATCCGAGGATATAGAAAATATCATTATCATCCAAAAACAAAGTACATCCAGCCACATCAAATAAGAATCCATTTGGAATGTACCTCATCGAAAAATTACTACTTGTTATTTTACACCAAGAGATTCCTTTTCTAAAATAATATTGTGGACTCCTAATCACGCTTCCTTTAAAGTTTCTCAGTTCTAAGCCATCATTCTCCCAATTTATAACATACTCGTTATTTCCATACCATTTTTTATATCCGCCGCCCTTATTATATGGGAACCATTTATACAAAGAATTTGCCGCCTTTTCTCCGTTTGAAAAATTAAAGCCAATACGATTAATATCCACCTCATACCAAAGTCTCAAAAATCTATTGTTATCAGCTGTTGCAAGCCCTTGTTTTGGGAAAGCAAAGGTATCCATTCTTTTTCCATTCTTAAAACAGTCGATAATTTTTTTATCAATCCAATAGGCTATTGGTGTTCCCGGAAGCAACTCATATTCATTTTGATTCATAGTATATCTAAAACCACAATCTGGATTTTGAACAGCTTCTTTCACTTTTGGTCCCTGTATTTCTGCTCCTCTAAAATCAGAAAGCCGTACATACTCGCCTGAACTCTTTTCTCCCATCTTTTTTCTTAATGTAAAACTACATACTGGCACACACGCTGCTTCAAATGCATTATATTCAAGCTGTACAAGAGATGTTATCTCTGTTTTGTAAAGCACCATATCTCTCAACGCCTCATATGTACTTATAAACATCCACACATAAGGTGTAAGCATTCCAATATGACCGTCTTGCTTGCACATTTCAATAACTCTTACAACAAAAGCAGCAAAAATATCACTTTTATATTCTTTATAATTACTTTCAATGTACGCCCTCATGTTATTAGGCAGAAATTTATTTCCTACATAGGGAGGATTCGTAATAACTGCATCATACTGCATAGATAAAGCAATACTTATTTCTACAGCATTTTTCACTCTTCCACATGCATCTTCTTGATAGGCCTGGCTGATAAGATCATCATATGTATTGTTATATATCTCTGTAATTCGATCCAATACAGCCTGATAGTTACACCGCTCAGTAGTAATCAAACTACCATACTGGCCTAACCCTTTTAATCCATTTTCTATTTTATGGAGAATTTCCTTTATCCCCTCATTCCCATCAGAAATAAAATCAGTTAGCTCTTTTCCAAATGCATCTATATCCTTTAACAAATACAAATGAGGATGAATCTTTTTTCTAAATACAGTTCTGCTATATTTTCGTGCTTTCATCATTAATGAGAAATATGCTAATTGATAAGCTCTCTCCGATATATCCATCCCGTAGATGTTATTCTCCAAAATTAGTTCTGCTGCTTCTCTCTGGCTATATCCTTCGTCTTCATACATATCCATTAGTACATCAAATACATAGGCGATTATATGCCCAGAACCCATGCATGGATCAACCACCTTAATGTTTGTAGGATTGATCTTTGATGTTTCATTGATAGGATGCTTTCCTGTCAGATAGTACTCCCACCCATATTTTGAATAATTACTTCCAGTACAATTAATCCACGAACGTCCCAAACTGTTCTGCACCATATATTGCACAATCCAATCTGACGTAAAGATTTGTGTGACAAACGGAATATCAATATCTTTATACTGTTTTTTTGCATTTATCAAGGTGTCCTTTGGATCACTAATATAATACTGATATAACCATCCTATTATTTGTACTTGATCTAACCAATCTTCAGCCGGTATAACGGAAATCATTTGTTCAATAACGCTTCCATCACGAAGTAAACAATCAGGAATCAACAATTCACTGAAATCATTGATTCTCTGAAACATTCCCGGTAAGATATCACTCAAAGCATTACACTGGATAATAAGAAGATACTTATACAATTCTTCTGTCTTACTTGCGTCTTTCAACTGATACACTTTATCCATATCTAATCCATCCAGTTCCAATTGAATGGCATCCGCTAAAATCTGCGGTTTGAATTCCCCTACCTCATTTGTAAATACCCTTGTATGACTTGGAAGATAATTATTTACTTCCATAAAGCGAAGCGCAGTAAACCTATTGAACCAGGTATAAGCAACTTCTTCCATCACCTGCTCAAATCCATCTTGATTAATTTTTGCAACCAAAGCCTCCCTCTGCTTCTTTTCAGCAGTGGTCAGGACTCTCCCACCAATACTATCCGCATCCGCTGGGGTAATTTTCTTCTCTGTAATTTCATAGTGTTCTGCCTTTTGTGTAACACGGGCAATCAGTTCTTTACGTGCCCATACCGCATATTTCTTAATCGCATTTTTATCCATGATTTGTCCTCCGGAATTTATCCTCCCATTCCTTACTAACTATTCAATTCCCGTTGCCCCAGCTCATTATACTTTTCCACCATAATTTCTTCTGCAATCTTCAAATTTCCATTAAGTGAAAGAAAGGTCTCTTTCAAATCCATGCACTCATCTGTATTCCAAATTCTTGGCGGAGTGGATTTACATACCACTCGCCCAAATACTCTCTTCTGACTACTCCACGCAGGATATAATTGCTCCTGAAATAAAGTTTTAGATAACTGTTTGATAGCATGATGTACATCTCCACCTTTCAGCTCCACCAAAACTACAGTACCAAAAGAATCCCGAATCAGCAACGCATTATCGCATTTACAGACCGTGCTTGCCTCCGGCTCCGTTATGATCCCTTTATCTACAAAAAATTTTATTATTTCATGGCGCGGACACTCTTTACTTTGGTCCAAAATATATGTTTTCCCCTTTTCTACACATTTTATCTGGGAGCGTTTATCTAAAAAATCAATGCACTTTTTTTGCTTCTCATTGTCACCACAAGGGGCGCAGCTCAGAGGTTGCGGATAGCGATCTTCTCTGGGCTGTTTTCCATTTTGTAACCTTTTCTTCCCCTTCTTTTTTTCAGACTCTATGTGTTTTGTTTGTTCCATACAGTCCTTTACTTTGTCACAGATCATTTCTGCCTCCTGTTATCCACATCGTTATACAATATCCTGTCCATGCGCTCATTTATGCTCTCCGATATTCCATCAATCTGCAATGCGTCAATTAACCCTCTCGTTTCACTGACAATATTTTTCAAACACCCCATTTCCGCTGAGATAAAATATGCTCCTACAGATTTCGGAGCCATCCTGAATTCTTTGCGTATTACAGAATCCTCCGCACCTGTTCTCTTTTCCTTTTCTCCAGAATAGATCAACAGATTAAACGCAGTCAGCATATAAGGACTATGTGTGGTAATAACTACCTGACTGTTACTGGAATTTATAAGCAGAGCCGTCAGCCGTGCAATTTTCTCCTGAGAATCCGGAAACAAATGGGATTCCGGCTCCTCAAATACCAAAAAAGTTTTTTCGCTTTTTAAAATTTCCAGAAAAATGATATTCAGCGCCCAGACAATTTCCTGCTGTCCGGATGAGCTAAACATCAGTTTCACCCAGTGCTCCTTATCATAATAAAGCTTTTCGCCGTCTTTATCATAAACATAATCACCATGAAGAATTTCATGAATCAACTGGCGTGCCAAATCCACATCCTGATTACGAATTTGTCCCTTTACTGTTTTTAAATAATTTTGTATGATCTCATCTAATTTTGAACCAAATCTAGAACGTACATCCCTGATATACTGTGCAAATTCCTGCGTAATTAAATCCGTTTGAGAAATATCCACTTCATTATCCTGTTTATAATGATTGGATAAAGAAATCTCCTTCGGTACTATTCCATCCGGCAAAATTGTAAGCAAGTTCCGACCAGCCGGAATATATAAAAGCATGAAGTCATCCTCAAAAATTTGCTCAATCGTTTTTTTTGCACCGATAATGAAATTATTTTTTTCCAGAATATTGACAGAAAATAAGTTGTTATTACTATTTGTCGCAACTTTTACCGCTTCTCTGATCATATTGCATATATCCTCTTTTAAGGACCTGCTGAAATTAAATTTTGCATACCGAGCCTTATCCAAACCGATCGAAACATATCGATCTGTTTCTTTATCATAATAATAGCGAATAAAAAAACCCTCCATATGCTTCGTTGTGCCGAAATAGCCCATAAATAGGCGTCGGATATATTTCAAAAAATTGATATACAATTCATCGGTATAGTCTAATTCCGTATTAATAACATTGCTGAGATACTGCAAAAAATAATCTCTGATTTTTCTGCAAAAATATACCACTTTAATAAAGGTGCTTTTCCCTGATGCTTGCGGGCCAATAACCACCTCCAGTTTTTTATTCAAATCAATATCAATTTTCTTTATCGGTCCAAATTGCTCTATTGTAATATGGCGCATCAATCATGTCTCCCTTCTTTTCAAAAACTTTGAATATTACTTAAGATCAATCCCGTCCGATCCCTTCAGCAACGTCTTCAGCTGATCTCTCAGCTTATCCACATATGCATCAATCTCAGCCTCGCTTTCCAATCTGGCCGCTTTCAAAAGTGACTGGCGGAAGATAGGCTTATATACCTTCTTGGCTACCGGTTTATCCGATTCAACAGGCTTCACTGGATCCACCGGCTTCGGAGGCTGCTTTGTAAAGTCTATCTTGGAAACTGCTTCGTCTCTATAGTTCCACATCGGGATTGGAAAGCCTTCCATCAACGCAAGACTGGTTGTCTCCGCTATCTTTTCCTTCTGCTGTACGTAATAGGTATCCGCCTTGCCACTGATTGCCTTAGCTGTTGGATTGCCACCGTCTGCTGCCTGATGGATCTCAGCCATACACTGACGCACTACCTCCAGAAGCTCTGTCCTCTTTGCTTCCAGCATGGCATCATGGGATGCCTTCACCTTTACCATCAGACCATTCAGTTCCGGAATCCTCTTGTAATCATATTTTCCGTTTGCCGGAATCATGGTGATCAGGCGGATCGTGTTCAATGCCTGATTTGCCTCTTCATCCTTCTTGATATAGTCCAGATCATTTCGCAGGTTCTGCTTGAACTTTACTGCAGCATCAAATACCGTTACCTGTGTCTTAAAAAAAGCTTCTACACTCTGCATAGCTTCCTGAGCATCATACAGGTTGTCTTCCCTCTGCAGGACACGTTCTATCAGGGCCATATTATCCTTCTGCTGTGACAACACGTCCTTCACGATAGATACGGCATTACTGACCACATTCCTGTCCGGATACTTGTTTCCCTCGTAGTTTGCCAGCAGATCCTCATAGCGCTTCTGCAGGCCTTCAAATTTCTCGATAATAAACTGGATCAGGCCGTCTTCATCCGCCGGCACATCCATCAGATTGAAGTAGTCACGGAGCAGTTCCTTAACCGCCTTCATCTTTGTAGCAGAAACTTCCTGCCGCTTCGAGATCTGCGTCTTCCCGATCTCGCTCTTCTTCCTGAGCATATCCGGCAGCTTCGGATTGTTCGGCTGTACCGTGGAACCGGCATACTTGATCGTAACCTTCTGGTTAATGATGAGAAGGGCCACCACTGCAGCAATATCAATTTCACGCCATCCATAAGGGATTGCCTGGTATCTGCTCTGTACATCCGCCATGGAAGTCGGCAGATGCTTCCGATCCTGCATCTCCAGATATTCTTCCACTTTGGCCGCGGCATCCCTGTTCGGTTCCGCACCCGAAACCAAACTGTTCGCGCCAGTCAGAAGCGCAATAATATCCGCATCGGACTCAACGTTCTCCTTAATTAGCTCAAGGTCACTGTATACATGTGATACCAGATAATCCAAGGACTGGTCGATAACGCTTCTGGCCATGCCCTTTTTGATCTCATAATCCCTCTTGACCGGATCTTCTTCCTTGGAGGAAACCGCCGCTGCCTTTACCTCAATCTTTTCTCCGTCTACATAGAACTGCGCCTTGGAAATAGCCTCCGCCAGCTCCCCCTGCGCAGACTGCTCATATTTATCCGCTTCCCCCTGGTAATTGGCAATGATGTCTCTCACGCTCTTCGGAAGCTGCGCCACATTTCTCTGCTTCACATATTTCCGAATCTTCATTGCATTTTCAAGAGACTCATAATACGGGGTATCCGCCAGCGCTACAATGGACTGACCAGCGGATTCCGTCATCAGACGAAGCTCTGCCTTCTCCTCAGAATCCGTCGCTACGGTCATGATCTTAAGCCGCATGCCGCCCGTCACAGCGCCGACCATGGTATGATCCACCATCTGATCGAAAGCGAAATCATACTTGCCATGACGAAATTTCTTTGTCGTATAGATATCACCGAAGACCATATGCGCGATGCGCTCCACGATCGCCGCCGTGTCCACCGGTGTATTCTTAATCTCTCTCTGAATATCCTGCTCCTCATCCGTCAGAAAATTGTAGGTATCACCCGTGCGCCCGATATAGTTCTGACTCATCAGACGATCCAGAGATCCTCTCACCTGTTCCCGCATGATGATCTTGTCCATGCGGATATCATCTGCCATCAGAATGACGATATTATCCAGATTCGCTTTAATATCATCAATATAGCGAACCAGATACAAAAGCTTCAGCACGGACACATCCTGCTGCTCAATGCCGGCATTGGTGTCCGCTGCCTTCTGGCAGCGCTCAATTACCCGACGGATAGAGCTATCGAGGAATGTGTGCACTGTATCATAGAAAAGATAGAACGGCGCCAGTGCATATTCGTCCTTATCCTCAATCTTCTGTGCTGCTTCCTGAAATCCGGACAGCATGGAACGCTCACCGCCGGACAGATGTTTTCCTGAATTGCCATGCTTGCGAATCTCGGAAAAAACCTTCTGCATGATGATAAACTGATACGGCACAAACGGGAAATTCCTTACAAATTCTCCCGAACTGCCGTATCCCTTGATATCCAGAATGGCATCCGTGAAGGAAAACAGATTTCTCAGCACGGAGTCATTTTCATTATAAACCTGCTCCAGCTGTGGTGTGACTTCTTCCTTCTTCTGAAGGATACGCTTCTGGATCACCTCATCCGCAGAGGAAGATGTCAGTGAAAGCCTGGTCCTAAATCTCGCCTGAATACGCGAGAACTGATCCTGTCTGGTCTTGATGATCTCATCGATTGCTTCCTGTCCGGTGCATACTACCCAGATTTTGCCGTTGCACTCGCTTCCGATCTTCTCTACCAACGACTGCAGATTCATCAGCAGGTCGATACTGTCACCGACATACTGGCCAACTTCATCAATCATGAACAGCAGGCGGAAATCCTTTGGCTTGCTGTCCACATATTCCTTCATTTCAGAGACAAGCTGCGCAATGGACGTCTCAATGGTCTCCGTGCCATCAAACCAGTTATGAGCGGCTGTCTCGCTCATTCCCAGCGCTTCCACCAGAGTATCCACCACATCATCCTCAAAGAAAGCAAAAGCGTCACGGGACTCAACCCACGGAGATCCGTTCTTTTCCTCGAATACCCTGCGGAACTCTTCCGTCTTGCCTTTTTTATCAATAAACTGCTCCAGCTTTGCGCACTTTAAGTTCTCACCATAAAAGCCCAAATAGTTATAAAACATCTTTGCGAAGACACGCAGCACTGCTGTCTTGTCTTTATTGATGGATCCCTCAATATCAATATTGAAAAGGATCGTGTCCGTCTCTCCCCTGATTGCGCTTGCGATTGGCATAAAGGTTGCCTCATCGTCAAACTTCTCCCGAAAATAATCCTCGACCTTTCTGCCGTCCACTTTCTTATTTTCCAGCAAATAGGACAGCATCTTCAGAAAGTGGGATTTACCGCTTCCAAAAAATCCGGAGATCCATACGCCCACATCCGCTGTCGGCTCCCGAAATGAATCGCCATAGTTATTGAAGAAGGTAATCATGTGCTTGCGAATATCGCGTGTAATGACATATTCTTTTACTTCCTGCTTCAGGATGTCTGCGGTATCCTGATCGACCTTGACGACGCCGTTGATCTTTCGGTCGATGTCATCATGGAACATTTGCTGTATTCTCATTTGTCAATACCTCCTACAACACATGACTATTGGAGCTTTCTTCTGTTCCAATAATATTAAATGCACGGTAATACGGATTCGGCTCCAGCCTATCGAATAGCCGTACGAATCTTCCATCATACTTGCCCGGATACATCACCAGAATCGGAATATCCGAGAACTCCGGCTGCAGAGCTTCCAGCAGAGAATGGATCCTCATGAACGGAAAAACCTCTCCTACGCCTGTCAAAAGCAATACATCCCCCTGCTCATGCGGTTCATACTGCAGCTTCTCCACAAAACTCTTATTATTGCTAAACTCCTGCAGCTTCTTGAAAAGAAACGTCTTCCCCTTCTTTTCCTCCATCTGAGAAGCCTTATCCGTAATCCTTTTATCATCACAAATGGACAGGAACACCTTATACAGGTTCCTCTCGATCAAATGACATTCAAGCGATTGATCCACAATCAACTGCTCTGTAAAATGCCGCACGATCATTTCATCTGCCGCGTCATAACAGAAGATCCGGATGTTGACCTCATTGCTTAAACCTTTCCCTTCCAGAAATTCAGCTTTTTGTATCTCTAATTTGAGACTGTCCAGTCTCTCATTTATCTTGCTCATGGTTCCTCCTACGAGAAGCAGTTAAACGCCGCGAGCGCCCTGTCATCATTGTTGCTTCTGATTGCATTTTCCAGTACTGGATTCAGCCATACCGGATTGATATGATCCGACTTGATATTGTCCAAATAATCATTCTCTGCCAATATACGAATTAGGATCTGACGGATCTTCTTCACCGTGGTTTCACTCCATCCAGCCACATAATCATCCTGTTCCTGCAGCTGCATGAAGAACACATTCGCATCCATTTGGCTGAAGGAGAAGTTCTGCATCCGGTATTTCTCTCCGATCACCGTGATCATGAAATCCCATACCAGCCGATACTGCTTCATCATTGCGTACATACAAATCTGCTTTGCTGTCTCTGATGACTGCGAAGCTACTGCCTCAATCAAATCCTCATCCCCCATGCCCTTAAGTCTGGTAACACAGACCTTTGCCATCCGTCGAATGGACTTCTCTGTCGGATACTGGAACAGATTCTCGTCCACGATCCGATTTATTATTTCATCGTCATTAAGTTTCTCACGCATAAGCTTCGCCGTCGTTCTCATCTCATAGAACAGAAACTGCTCCCTCGTAATCTGAGCAGAGCCCTTATATGGGCTGCTAATTATTTCTGCCATTTCTATCTCCAATATCCTCTCCATCGCTGTCGCCGTTGTCATCCTCTCCGAACGTCCTGAATAAGTGGTCGATATCGGAATCTCCCAGCAACACAAATTCCTCATGGTTTCCCATAAGCGCTACAACCTTATCCGAACCGTACCGATACTGGAGCGCCATGATCTTGTCCAGCACGCCCCTGTTGTCCGCGCCGCCGTGGATATAATCACCGAGCAGGATCAGTTTGACGTCATCTTGCTCCAACTGCTCCGTCACCGGAATACTCGATTATTAAACAATTATCAGCATCCTTAGCAAATACTTCATTTGTGCTCATAATTGTCTTCTCCTTTCAGTAGACATATTTTTGATTCGCCTCGATCTGGTCGAAACGCCTGCCTGTTATGTAGTAATCCCTCATATGCAGCGGCTGGTCCAGTCTGTATTCCGAAAAAACAAGCGGTATATACGTATCGCTCTCATTCGCCTGAAAACCCGCTTGCTCGATCAGCGTAATGATCGCTTCATTCTCTGCCATGACAGACGCAGTTACCTTTTTCACCGCGACCGCCCCAGCCGCGCCTCTTTGCAGTTTTTCATGAAATACGGCGTCCAACAGGACTTCCACCGCCTCCGCCGCATATCCCTTTCTGCGGAATTTTGGATAAATATACAGCTCCAGATCAAAAACTCCCTCAGGGCATTGAGACCGATATATCCTACGCTTTCACCATAATTTAACGCCGCAACGTCCTTTGATCGGATATCAAAAAACAGCGGTTTGTTCAGATCGATCATCGCCAGCGTTTCCGGCGTACACTTGATCCCGTAATAGGACTCAAACTCCCCGACGCCGTAAGCTCCTGCCGCAGAATTTCTTCCACAACAGCCGCCTGACTTTTCTGCTCTGTTGACCCGCCGTACTCCAGACTTGACAGTTCTATCTTTTCTCTATACAAATACATTGTATTTTCCCCTTCCATAAATTGCGTTTATCTTTCCTTTTCCCCTTTTGTCCTCTTTTCGTATTCTTCCAGAAAAAAGTCCAAAGAAAAATGCCCCTGTACCATATCGCTTACCATACCGACATAGTCCCGTATCTCCTCCGGGAGAGCCGCCTCGTTTACTTTTTTCAGAAACAACAAGGACGGATGGTCGTGGCTGATCCTCCCGTCTTTTCCAATATATTGCACGGTTGTCGAGGCTGCATCCAAATAATCACAGTACTTTACCTCGCCATTTCTGATCCTCGCCTGAATCGATTCCATATCCTCCTTTGAAATGTCAATTACCCCGATCGCATCTCCATCCATTACGATATCTCCCCTGTCAAAGGGATTTTCCAACAGGAGCGGATAGTTTTCAAAACGTTCCATACACCATTGATCTATCAAATTGTTGACTTCATCCGGCAGACAATCCGTGCTGATCCACCAATACCGGATCTCCCCATCCGCAGAGTATCCCGCTGATCCATCCGGATCCGCAGAATATTCCAAACGTTCATCCTGCAGCTCCGGAAACAGGATCGGATTCCATCCGGCTTTCGACGTCGGCGGCTCATCTTCCACGACGATCTGTTTTCTGATGGAGAATCCCCGCTCGCCGTCTTTCTTTGCAAAAGCAATTGCTGCGTCCAGCTTTCGGAAAAAACCGCCGGGCCATTCCTCATCCTCATATTCAATGGTATAGATATATTTACCGTCCTCATTATCTGCAAAAACGCGATACGCCTCACTCTCATACCGCAGCCGATTTTCTATCTGCGTCTTCAATTCACTGTCCCCGGTGATCTCCGAAAGTTCCTTGATTGCCCGCAACTGTTCCGTCTGCTTCATGCGGCTGTTCCACAGCATCGCAGCCAGTTCAAAATCCGTAAAATTTCTGTCGATGGAACGGTAAAATTCCCTCATATAATCGGACGGGATCGCCTGTTCCAACAATCTTTCCCTAATTTCCTTTTCCACCGCCATTTTTAATCCTCCTAATTCATTTTCTTAATTTCACATTTTAATACAAACTAATTTCTTAATCCAACCGCCCACACTCTCTTCTTATATCCACACATCCCCCTTCTTCCTGCTTGCATAAAAATGGTCCTCTGAAATGTATATATTGAATTTTTCTATAGCCTCTTCGTCAGGTTTTGATGATTCTGCAAATACAAGAGGAACATTACGACCGTGTAACTTATACATTTCTCTTACTTTGTCAGGCATAGGACGGTATTCTACGTCTATTTGTAATAATATTGGTGACTTTATCATCGTATTGATATTACTATTATAATGTATCATTTCACTTATTTTGTATAAATAAAGTGAACATAAACATTTTCTGTCTATATTTTGGTTCTTATCTACAAATGTTTTAAAACGATCTATGCAGTCTTTGCACTCTTTTTCTGATGCTTCCATCATTAACTGATAAATTTTGTCGAGAAATCTAACAACGATCGTATTATCAGTGTATATTTCCATATTTGAAAGATAAGTTTCCATCCTATTCAATGAATTCTCTTTCTGTTCCCAATAACCTGTCATGTATTTTCCCTCTGGACTCTGCCAAAATCTCTTCCCACCATATAGCCATTATAGCATATATGATATCGATTTTTTCCACCCTGTCGCATTTTCTCCCAACTTTTTTAAAATATTTCAGATTTAAAAAAATACCCCTTTCTCATTCCAAACGCGTGTCATCCCTGCATTCCAACCCATACTTCCGTGCCAGCGCCTCCACCTTCCGCGCCACTTCCCTGCGCATATCCTTGATAAAACGGTTAAAAGTTTCTTTGTCGCCCAGATACTGTTCAATCGTCTCATCCTCACGCATTTCTGCCTGCGTAATCGGGCGCTCCCTGTCCAGTTTTCTCTTAGCCCGTCCATGGAGGGCAAACCAAAAACAGTGCAATGGCGCATTCCAACACCATTACACTGTTTTTCAACCGATTACAGATTTTTAATTCCTGCCCCACCCGATCGCGCTGATCTCCTTCACAGC
>CANQQG010000024.1 GCA_947625875.1 uncultured Lachnospiraceae bacterium | reverse complement strand
ATGATTTCCAAAAGTTGTTTGCATAAGTCCGGATCCTGCATTACCTTAAAAAAGATGAAACGGTCGGCGAGGGTAAGCTCTTCAAAATTTTTCAGTTCCATAATTTGTACCTTCCTTTATTATATGATGTTTGGGCGGGTTTTACAATATCTGTGTTTTTTTAATGTCAGATTTTTTTTGTGTGGAGCAGTAAATGTATGGTTTAATTGGTTTTTTACTTGAAATGTAAAGATCAAGAAAATGAAACTTGTATATATTTATGAAATTTAGAATATACAACGACAGATGTATTGTCTGTGATTTTTATATTATAACAGAGTCAATGTATGTCCGCAAGAAAAAATCTCTTTATTTATATTGATAAGAAAACATATAAAAGTTAAAAAAAATGGAAAGTCTACTTGACATTCATAAAATACAATGGTATATTTGATGTAAAGTAAACTTTCCATAAGAGGTGATTGTTTGAAGAACAGATTAGAAGAACTGCGCAAGGAGCGTGGAATAAAGCAGGAAGATTTGGCTATGGTGCTTGAAGTATCCCGCCAGACCATTGGATCATTGGAGAATGGGCGGTATAATCCGTCAATCCTGCTGGCATTTAAGATTGCGCGTTATTTTGGTATGAGCATTGAAGAAATTTTTATTTATGAGGAGGGATAGAAAATGAAAAAGAAATCGTTTTTGTATTTGATGATTACTATGTTGGGAGTTATTTCTGTTGCGTTTGGCATTATTCTGTATAATAAGATCCCGGATAATGTGGACGGAGTGCTGACCGGGCTTGGAGTGGGGCTTGTTGCAAGCGCAGGTATTTCCATGTGGCGTTTTTTCCGTATGGAAAAGAAAGATCCGGAAAAATGGAAACAACATGAAATTGAATCTCAGGACGAGCGGAATGTTATTATACGGTTAAAGGCGCAGGCAAAAGCAGGAGAAATATTGCAGTGGGCTGTGATGGCGGTGGCTTGGGTGGCAATATTCTTAGATGCTCCGTTATGGGTGATACTTACCGCAATCGGAATATTTTTCTTTAAGACTGTTTTGGAACTGATTCTTATGTCCAGATATCAGAAAGAAATGTAAAGCAATTATATAAAGAGGCACATGGAGCATTGACTGTAAACCATGTGCTTTTTTATGTCTGAATGTGGACTTTATCTGTCAAATTTTGGACATTGCATTCATAACAGTTTTTATGTGTTATTCTATTATCATGATGTCAGAAAAACGATGTGCAATACCGGATAATTGAAAAATGGCGGGAGAGTGGTGGAAAGGTTTGTATCATATAGCAATTTGTGATGATGATAAATTATTTGTGGAATATATAAAAAAGATTATCATTCAGGTAGAAGGCGATACGGCGCATACGTTAAAATTTTATGAATTTTATTCCGGAGAGGAGCTGCTTTTGCATATCGAGGATAATATCCAGTATGATCTACTGATTTTGGATATGTTTTTAGGCGGCATGGACGGAAATGAGACAGCCATACACTTTCGCCAGCGGCATCCGTATACAACGCTTGTATTTTGTTCGGGCGTATGCCAGCCGACAGTGCAGTCGTTTAAAGTCTCTCCGTTCCGTTATCTGTTAAAATCCGATCCGGAAACTCTTTTTTTGGATGAAGTTAGTGAGATTTTAAAAGAAGTAAAAAGGAATGCGAGAGAGCTGTTTTTAGTCGGACATTACAGGAATGGCACTGTCAGAGTCAGGCTTAAAAATATTTTGTACATAGAGAATGCAAAACGGGGAAGCCGGGCAGTCGTTTCTGCGGATTGTAAAGAAGCGGAATTTGAGGGTCGGATACTGCTGGATGAAAAGTTGAAAGTACTGTCGGAAAGATATGAGGAGCTGGTCTTTGCGCACAATAGTTATGTCGTAAATATAGATCATGTTGAAAATGTGAATAACCATGAGCTGTTGTTGGATAATGGGGAAAAACTCTCGGTTTCCAGAACGTATCAGAAATCGTTTCGATTGGCATTTACTAAAAATCTGGCAAAAAAATATATGTGATTGTATGGAGGGCATGACATGGCAGGCAGGTTTTTTATTTTGATCGGGTGTGTGGCGGAGATTTTTCTGTTATTTGTATGCTGTTACCGTTTTTTTGGGATAACGATAAAAAAGAAATCGGCAAAGTGGGTTTGCGTGGCTGTTTGCGGCAGTTTATTTGCGCTGCAGCTTTTTCAGATTTTTCAGGGACGTACTGCTTATCTTGTTCTTTTTCCTCTTGTGTTATGGGGAATCGCGGCTCTTGTCTTTCATGATGAATTTGGGGTGCATCCCGGATATTTTGCTGCGGCATATCTGGTGATGGTCGGAGTTGAGTTTTTTTATGTTTTTTTATCAGAAGCGGTCTTTGCTTTTTTTCCTGAATCAGGTTTTCTGCTGATTTCGGAGCTTGCCTGCCAGCTGTTGTTGGTGAAGTGCCTGAATGTGGCAGTGTTTTTTATTTTGAAGCGAAAGTCCGGAAAAACGGATAATCAGATTCCACATAAAGTTTTTTTGGTTTATCTGGCGGTACCGGTCACATCACTCGGTATCATGGTAACTGTTTTTTACATGGGGCTGGATTTTAACGGTACCGGAATATGGAAGCTTATTCTGCTTCTGTGTTTTCTTATTATTATTGCCGGAGATTTATTGTTTTTTTATATTTTTCAGATATATGCGGAAAATCTGAATGAAAATGCAAGGCGGCGGATTGAGACTGTCTATTTGGAGACTTCATTTGAAAAAATGGACGAGATAACAGCGGTAGAGGAGCGTTATGCTGAGATCGTACATAATGTATCACATTATCTGACGGCGATCGGACAACTTGCATATGAAAGCGGCAATGAAGAAATCTGCAGCATTGTCGAGGAACTGGGCGCAAAATTGAGTAAAGGGAATACCTGTGCATACAGCAGCCATAAAATGTTGAATGCGGTTTTGTCAGAATATGCCGAAAAAGCAAAAACGGCGGGTATTTTGTTTGAAGCATATGTGGAGCCGGGCGTTGTGCTTTCCCATGTCCGAGATACGGATTTGATCGCAATGCTTGGCAATATGTTGGATAATGCGGTATCAGCGGCTGCCCGGAAGGGAAAAGGCGCGTCAGTCAGGGTATGGATATTTATGCAGAAGGACGGTAAGCTGTGCCTGATGAAAGTCTTGAATGATTTTACAGGCGAGCTAAAAGAAAGCGACGGCAGACTTTTATCAACGAAAGAAGAGCCTGGGCTGCATGGCATTGGCATGGAGAGTATTTCAAAAACCGCGGAAAAATATAATGGTTTTTTTGAATATTATGTGGATAAAGAAAAGTTTTGCGCTGTTGTCGTGTTGCCGGTTGAATAAAATAACAGTTTTGAAAGGATAGTGAAGGGGAATGCGGAGAGGATTACAGGGATATGAGATGAAAAGTGAAATAGAAAATGGCATACCGCCGCCTTTGAAATGAGTAGAAAGAGATTATTATGAATGGTTAAAAAATATTTTAGAGCAAAGGAGCATGGATATTATGAAATTAAATAAAGTAAAGGCTGTGGCGTTATTTGCTGTTGTGAGTTTGTGTTTGCCGCAGATTGTATATGCGCAGGGATATAAAACTGGCAGTGCGTATCATGAAGTGGAAACCGGAAGTATTGAAACGAATCTGGCTGAGCCAGAAACGGTTCAATTGGAAGGTAAAAAGAAAGAGCAATATGAAAAATTTTTGTCAGGCGATTCTCACGAATTGGACGTAGGCGAATCAAAGGTTATTGGCCACACTTTATTTGGCGAAGAAATTGCCATAACTTGTGTCAGTTCGAGTGAAAGTATGGCAGAAGAATCTGAAGATGGGGAAACGCGAGATGTAATAGAAACAGGAGAGATCGAAACTGATTTGGCAGCTCCGGAAAATAAGATACAATTGGAAGGTAAAAAGAAAGAAGAGTATGAAAAATTTTTGTCAGGCGATTTTCAGGAATTGGACGTAGGAGAATCAAAAATAATTGGCTATACTCCGGATAATGGAGAAATTGCCATTACCTGCGTCAGTTCCAGTGAAAGCCTGACAAAAGATAACTTGCGCACATCAAAAAAGACATATGATATTACAGGGAAAGTATTAGGAATTACAACAACAGTAATTGTTGTTGATTTATCTTGTACATGGTATCCTGATGGTCAGGATGGATATATTAATAATTTGCATGGCACATATTCTATAAAAAATAGTTTATGGCATTGTAAATGGAATGAGGATAGTAAGGTTGCCACAAAATGGAGTCATGTTTTATTTTTAGATGTTACACCTCCGTCATCTGGTTCTTCTTATCCTGTATTATTTGGCGCTTCTTACAATCCTGTGAACAGTTCTCTGTCTTTTGATATGGAACAGTAATTTTGGAGAATGATTAGATGAAAAAAGAGAAACAAAAATATATTATCTTTTTATCTATGGCTGCTTTTTTATGTCTTTTGTTTCTGTTTGCACATTTATGGAATATCCGTAAAATGGAAACACAGAAAAAAGAACAGTACAGCGCTTATATCACGCGGACGGTAAAAGGATTGTTTACAGATCTGGAAGGAGTGGAGTCTGCTGATGTGGCGGTAACGCATAATCAGGCAACGGGACAGTACAATCTGGAAGTATCGCTTACGACTGATCGGGAAGTAAATGATGAGGATATCCTGTTATATAAAAATATCCTTGCGGGGTATACAGATGAAAAAACCGTATTGATTGTAAATGGTGAAATACAATAATTAAAAAAGAAACAGCGTACTGATAATCATCAATACGCTGTTTCTTTTTATGGAGATAGCGAGACTCGAACTCGTGACCTATACGTTGCGAACGTATCGCTCTCCCAACTGAGCTATATCCCCAAGATTTTTGCTTTTCTCAAAAACCTATTTTATTATAACACATTTTTTTCAGATTGCAAGCATTGTTTTAAAATTAATTGTATTTTTTGCTGTTTTTTTCTGATAAACAAGTTGTTTTTTTTAGATATTAAATGTTACACAGGAGTTTTTTTCTCTTTATTATGTTATAATCTGATTGGGTGTTGCTGTAATTATTTATGAATATTGGATTGTTATATATGACTGCATTTCATGATTATAATGTCAGTAAGTCCTGAAAAAAATTTATAAATTGAAAATTAGAAAATGAAGAAGAATGTACAATGACTCAGAAAGAAAGAATGCTCGCAAATTTGCCTTATAAAGCGTGGATGGACGGTTTAAGTGAAGAACGCCTTGAAAACAAAAAGCGTATCTATCAGTATAATCATTTGCCGCCTGAACAATGGAACGAACAGGTGGATTTATTGAAACGGATTTTGGGAAAAACAGGCGATGAGGTTTATATTGAGCCACCGTTCCATTGTGATTATGGTTATAATATTGAGGTTGGAGAGAATTTTTATGCAAATTATAACCTTGTTATACTGGATGTTGGAAAGGTGCGGATTGGAAAGAATGTGATGTTTGCTCCAAACGTTTCGATTTATACGGCGGGACACCCTGTTCACCCGGATTCGCGCAATTCCGGATATGAGTACGGGATTGACATTACGATCGGAGATAATGTCTGGATTGGCGGAAATGTCTGTGTGTTGCCGGGCGTAAAAATCGGAGATAATGTTGTCATCGGGGCCGGAAGCGTGGTTACAAAAGATCTTCCGGATAATGTGATTGCTGCGGGAAATCCATGCAGAATTATTCGAAAAATAACACAGGAGGACAGAAATTTTTATTATAAAAACAGAAAATTTGATGTTAATGATTATTGATGGTCAGAAAAATAAGATTTATATAAATGATATGTTTTAATGAAAAGTATCAAAATAATAAAATGTTTCACGTGAAACATTTTATATGAATTATAAATATCAAGAGATTTTTTATGATTTATTTATCTGGACAGTACAGAATTGCCTGCAATTCCAGCACCACACGACTGTGTAATTGACAGCATTTGATTTTCGGATAATTTTTTTATTCATGACTTTGGGTAGGGTATATTAGTTTATGATTTAATTCAGTATATTTGCTTTGCCAAAACGCTAAGTCATTGAAAATAAAAATCCACTTATTTGTTACTTTTGACATTTAGCAAAAAAATACCGAAATTTAAAGGGTTATATGCTGAAATTGATTTTAATCTTTTAGGGTAAATTTCTTGCAGCTCTGCTTTGTAACAAATTAATGATGAGCGGAGCGAGTTGAGTCTCAAGTTGACATTCCGCAGTTCTGCTACAAGGAGTTTCATTAAATTGGTCAAACTTGGAAAACGAACAAGAATAGAATAATCTTTATCAATATGCTGCTTATCAGTCTTTATAGTAAACGAATATTTTTTTGAACTTGGACGTTCTGTGAATGTCTAATGTCTTATAATCAACAACTTTTAAACAGCCAAGTACAAGAAATAATGTCGTTTACTGTAATTGTAAATTTATACTGTGATGCAAATGGAGTTGTCGCAATAAGGATTAAACAACAAGATAAGGTGTTGTGTTCCAATGAAATGATACGATATCTTGCATTTTCGTTCCTTCGTGCGACAGCCCCATGTATTTCGAAATTATTACATCAAATGCATTTGAAATGTGTAATATGACTTTGTGATGTTGCGTAAACTGTCAATTGCTTTCAAAAAAATTTACCAACAGATTCAGAATAATTTATATGGCGACAGGACAGGCTGTTTAATTCATTGTTTCCAGCGGCTTCGGTGTGAAAAAGCCGGAGCAGTAATGGAAATCCTATTGCCTTGAAATAAAAGTAAATCTGTGTATCGGGATTGTTGAGATTACAGCAATGTTTTTTGTGTTCTCATATTATATTTTGGAATTGTTACAGGATTATTGAAAAATTATGAAAAATGTTTCACGTGAAACATTTTTGTAAAATCTTATAGAAAAACTGAAAAGAAGGTGCTATAATAACACTGTTAATATTTAGAAACAGTAAGATGGATTTTGTGTTTGGCACAATAAATAATATGTTTTTTGTAAAAGAGCATAAGCCGAAAGCATAAATGAAAAATAGTTGATGTCCCGCTTTTACAGTGGAGAAAGGAAATGTAATGTAATGGGAAGAATTATTGCAATTGCAAATCAAAAGGGCGGAGTTGGGAAGACAACGACTGCTATTAATTTATCTGCTTGTCTTGCGGAAAAGAATAACAGGGTTCTTATTATTGACATGGATCCGCAGGGAAATACAACAAGTGGAATTGGTTTTGAAAAGGAAGAAATGGAAAATACAATCTACGAACTTTTATTGGATGAATGTACGGTCACGTCAAGCATTTATCCGACACAGATGGAAGGACTCGATCTGATTCCGTCCAATGTAAATCTGGCCGGAGCGGAGATTGAATTGCTGGGAATCAATGACAAAGAATATATTTTGAAAAATGCAGTAGATTATATCAAGGAAGATTATGATTTTATCATTATTGACTGTCCGCCTTCTTTAAATATGCTGACGATCAATGCGATGACGACAGCGAACACAATCCTGGTTCCAATCCAGTGCGAGTATTATGCGCTGGAAGGTTTGAGCCAGCTGATACATACGATTGACCTGGTACAGCAAAGGCTGAATCCAAGCCTGATCATTGAGGGTGTTGTTTTCACAATGTATGACGCCCGCACAAATTTGTCCATGCAGGTCGTAGACAATGTAAAGGAAAATCTGAATACGACGATTTACAAGACGATCATTCCAAGAAATATCAAACTTGCGGAGGCGCCAAGCCATGGCCTGCCGATCAATAAATATGATTCAAAATCCGCCGGGGCTGAGAGTTACCGGCTGTTGGCAAAGGAAGTTATGAATAGAAAGGATATATAAGATGTCTGCAAAAAAGAGTGGTTTGGGAAAAGGGCTTGGCAACGGTCTGAATGCCCTGATTCCTGATAAGGTAAATATACCGGCGGAAACCGGAAGTGATGCAAAAAAACAGGAAGTCATGGTCAATATCAATAAAGTGGAGCCGAACAGGGAACAGCCGAGAAAAAATTTTGACGAAGACGCGCTGCTGGAACTTTCGGAATCCATAAAACAGTTTGGCGTCCTGCAGCCGTTACTGGTGCAGGACAAAGATTCTTATTATGAGATCATAGCGGGGGAGCGCAGATGGAGAGCGGCAAAGATGGCCGGTGAAAAAGAAGTCCCTGTTATCATCAAAAACCTGACGCCGCAGGAAATGGTGGAGATCTCTCTGATTGAAAATATTCAGAGAGAAAATCTGAATCCAATTGAAGAGGCGGTTGCTTATAAACGCCTGCTGACAGAATTTAATCTGAAACAAGATGAAGTGGCGGAGCGCGTGTCAAAATCAAGGACGGCTGTTACAAATTCCATGCGCCTTTTGAAATTAAATGAAAAAGTGCAGCAGATGGTGATTGATGAAATGCTGACGACAGGCCATGCAAGGGCGCTGTTATCAATTGAAGATATGGATATGCAGTTTACAGTTGCGCAGAAAATCTTTGATGAAAAGCTCAGTGTGCGTGAGACGGAAAAGCTGGTAAAGAAAATTTTAAAAGGAGAGGAAGAAAAGCCGGAGAAGGAAGCGGAAGATGATGAACAGATAAAAAGAATGGAAGTCATCTACCATGATATTGAAGAAAAAATGAAACAGGTTCTTGGAACAAAGGTGACGATTAATTCGAGAGATAAGAAAAAAGGAAAAATAGAGATTGAGTATTATGACGCGGAGCAGCTTGAACATTTATTTGAAATGATTCAGTCTGTCAGGACAAACTAAAAATCAGGAGGAAAGAAGAAATGAGTATATTTGAATACTTGGGTGTGGACATGGAATATGTTGTGCTGGGCATGGCCGGGGTAATTGTATTGCTGTTTCTTATGCTGCTGATCCAGATGGGATCGACGAGGAAACTGAAGAAAAAATATAAAAAGTTTATGGGGGATACGGACGCAAGATCTCTGGAACAGAAAATTGACGAGCGCCTGAAGCAGTTAGAAAGCCTGATTCAGCTGAGTACAGTCAATGGGAGCAAGATTGAAAATCTGGAAAGCCAGTTTAACGCGACGTTTCAGAAGATCGGATTGAAAAAATACGATGCATTTGATGAGATGGGAGGAAAGCTCAGTTTTTCACTTGCAATGCTGAATAACAAAGAAGACGGATTTATCATTAATGCCATGCATAGCCGGGAGGGCTGTTATACTTATATCAAAGAGATCATAGCCGGAAAGGCAATTACCGTCCTTACGAAAGAGGAGCAGGAAGCGCTGGATATGGCATTGAATTATAAGTAAAATATTGCAAAAACTGTTTTCATATTATATAATAAAATATACTGGGTTATAACGGAAGGGAGGGGATAAATTTGCATCGTTATTTAAGGGCCATCGGTTTCAGCAAAGTGAAAAATAAAAAACATCTGGATAAACTGTTAAAGGACATCATCATGCAGCCCGATATGGAAAAGCTCGCAATTGATTCGGAGGGCAATGAGTTTTTTGAGCTGGTGCGGAAATTTAATGACCATGTCGGGATTACTGTATGTGGAGAGTATCAGGAAGACAACAGTTTTTATATTGATTATTTTTATCCGGTTTTCTGGGGCGAAGGAGTTACTACGACAGAGGCGGTTGAAATTGAAAGGCATATGGAAAATGAATCTTACGCGGGTGTTTGTGATGAGATGCGGCTTGGCGTAACGCTTATTTTCTATCTGCAGAATGTGGCTGATTATCTGAACCAGAAAAATGCGTTTGGTTCTTTTGGCAATCATATTTCTGCAACTTTATCCGCCCTCTCGTTAAGCGGGAAGATTATTTTGCCGATAAGTAAAGATGAAAAACAGATTGAAAATATTGAAAAGAACAACCGGAACCGGAACTGCCTGATCGCTGCGGCGAGGGAAGGCGATGAGGAAGCGATTGAGAGCCTGACGTTAGAGGATATGGATACGTATTCCATGATTTCGCGCCGGCTTGAAAAAGAAGATGTATTTTCAATTGTCGATTCATATTTTATGCCGTATGGAATTGAGAGCGACCACTATTCAATCCTTGGTGAGATATTGGAAGTGAAAAGCAGCAGGAATGACCTGACCGATGAAGAGTTATATATTTTAAAAGTCAATGCAAACGATATGGTGTTTGACGTCTGTATTAATAAAATGGATTTGTTTGGCGAGCCGTTGGCAGGCAGAAGGTTCAAAGGCTATATCTGGATGCAGGGAAAAATGAATTATCAGAATTAAATGTCAGCGCTTATAGCTCAGGGGAGAGAGCAGCCGCTTTTGGCGGAAGGCTGCTGGTTCGAATCCAGTTGGGCGCTTTAGAAAAAAATGCGGGGGTAAGTGGATATGGCACAGGAAGATAAAAAATCAAATACAAAAGAGAAAGATGGGCTGATGACGAAAATATCTCTTGTTTCTTTGCTGATTGTATTGCTGTTTATTATAGAAATCTATGAAATTATCAATGATGCAGGAAACCTGATTGCTATCGGCATGATAGGAGTGTTCATACTTGCCGCGGTCTATGTGGAAACGGCTTTGATTCATGGCATGATGCAAAAAAAGGCTGAAGAACAGGAAGAAGCGTATAATAATGTTTACCGTTCAGAAAAAGCTTCTTATTTGCTGATGCGCAAGTATTTTGACCAGATTGAACAGCGGATTGCTTCGTTGGAGAGAAAATCGGGCCTGCCGTTTAAAGAACTGGTAACGGCGCAAAAGGCTCTTGCAAAAGTGCAGATCAGCCGGAGCAGGGAAAATACAGAAGCGTTGATGAATTCAAATGACCGGATGATCGAAAAAATCATTAATGTCCAAAAGACAATGGAAGCAAGCGCGGGCAGCGGCGATAAAGAGATTGCCGCTTTTCAGGAAGGAAATAAGGGAGTTCTTGAAAAACAGCAGGAGATACTGGCATATTTAAAAGAATTAGAATCTACGCTGAAAAATCAGATAGCGGAGTCTGCAGATAAGTTTGCTTCGATGAAAATACAGATGCCGGAAATGCCAGTTCCGGAACCGGCGTTGAAAGTGGAGGAGGCGCCGTTAGAGGAACTGCCTGCAGAAGAGCCTGTTATAGACGATCTCCCGTCAGAGCCGTCTCCGGAAAATTTATTTGAGAACGCGCTGGAAGAAGTGCCTGCAGAAATGCCGGATATCGATACCGTAACAGAGCCGGAACCGGAAAGAGTGCCGCCGCTTCATCCGGAACTTGAGGAAGATATTGATAAAGTTGAAATCGGAGATTTTGATTTCAGCGATATTTTGGGCGGAGACTCTTCCGAATCTGAAATGGATCAGATGCTGCAGGGATTAGAACCGGCAATGGCTGACGCAATAGAGGACCTGCCGGCTGTGGAAGAAGAGCCGCAACTGGAAAGCCTGTCCGTAACGGAAGAGCCGCAATTGGCGGATCTGGAAAAATCGGATCCGAATCACAAGATGACGCCTGATGAGATCGCAGCTCTGGTGGCAGGCGCAGAAACCGAACCGTCGAAAGGAGAACAGCCGGAAGAACCTGATATGTCGGTAGATGAGATTGCCGCATTGGTGGCTGAATCAGGAATCGCGGACGATGAACTGCATCTTGACACTGTCCTGCCAGATGAACAGGTGCAGAAACAACCGGAAAAACCGGCAATGCCGGATTTGTCAGATCCGGGGCATATGATGAGTCCTGATGAGATTGCTGCTCTGATCGCAAATACGGGCGCTTTGGAAGAACCGGAACCTGTAAAGGAAGAAAAGCCTGCGATGCCGGATCTGTCAGACCCGGGGCATATGATGAGTCCTGATGAAATCGCGGCATTAATTGCAAATATGTAAAAAAATAAAAAAAGTACTTGCATTTTTTTTTTAGATGATATATAATATGTCTTGTGTTTGAGAGAACACGAGATATGCGCCACTAGCTCAGCTGGCAGAGCACCTGACTCTTAATCAGGGTGTCCAGGGTTCGAACCCCTGGTGGCGCATGAAAAGTATCGGTTTCAAAGGTAAGCTTTGGGGTCGGTGCTTTTTTATTTGCTTTGAAATCATTTGAAAAATTTCTTTAATTCTAATAGAGACGAGCGGATTGCGGACAGTTTATGAAATAATGTTTTGTGGCGGTAGGTAAACTGGACTGCTTTTAATTTAAACGACATCATAAACCTCCAATAGCAGGGATTGTAATATTATATGAAAAAAAGAATTTTAATTGCATGTACGATGCAGATGGATGCGGTAAATTATATTTTAAAGAAACACAGGTTAAATATGAAAGTCATATGGGTTGACAGAAAGCTGCACAGCAGTCCGGACAGGCTGCATCAAAAACTGCAGGGGCTGATTGATGAATATCAACAGGCGGAAGAAATCCTGCTTACATATGGTTTGTGCGGAAATGCTGTTCTGGGGCTTTGCAGCCGTAATGCCAGACTGATTTTAAATAAGGCGGATGATTGTATCTGTCAGCTGCGCTCGCTGAGATCTCCGCAGAAAGGCTGTTATTATCTTACAAGAGAATGGACGGTTGATCAAGAAGCGATCGTGCAGCAATGCGAAACTGTGTATCAGATGTATGGGAATGAGACGGGCAGCGGGATTCTCCATGAAATGTACGGAGGATACCATACGCTTGTGATATTGGATACGCCTGCATATGATGCGGATAAAATCAGGGGATATGTGGATAAAGCGTCAGAATATACGGGTATGTGTGTAAAAACAGAAAAAGGGAATCTGGATATACTGGAAAATCTTTTGTTGGGAAATTATGGCAGCGGGCATATTATCCTGCAGGCAGGAAAAAAAGTTTTAAGGGAAATGTTTTATAAATCAGACGGAGTGTTGCAATAAGGATTAAACATACAAGATAAAGAATTGTGTTCCAATAAAATGATACGATATCTTGCATTTTCGTTCCTTCGTGCGACAGCCCCGTCTGGCCTGAATATGAAGCAGAGCCGGTATTTTATCTGGAAGCAATCAGTTTGTAGATCGGATTGCCGGCGGAGGAAAATTTCTCTTCGTATTCTGTCATAATATTTCCCTGTATCATATCAGCGTCATGGTGCAGGTCGCGGGTAAAGGCGTTAATGCGCCAGCCGGCTTTTGGAATCTCTTTCAGGGAAAAATCAAACAGGTTTTTGTTATCTGTTTTAAATTCGATCGTGCCGTTGGGCGTTAATATTTTATCATACAGCGCCAGAAATTTTTCAGAAGTAAGCCTGCGCTGCGCATGTCTTTCCTTTGGCCAGGGATCGGAAAAGTTCAGATAGATCCGGGAGATTTCCGCATTTTTGAATACGTCCGCAAGGTTTTCCGCGTTCATGCAGATAAAATACAGATTTGCGGGCGCTGCGCCGGGTTCCAGTCCATTTAGCTTCTGGATCGCGCGCAGGAGGACGCTTGTGTATTTTTCAATGCCGATATAATTGACTTCCGGATTGCGCTGGGCGAGTTTTAGGATAAACTGCCCTTTTCCCATGCCGATTTCAATATGGATTGGGTTATGGTTCTGGAAGACGCTGTCCCATGCGCCTTTTCGTTGTTCCGGCTGCCGGATACAATATGGGCTGGCGGCGACTGCTTCGTCTGCGCCCGGTATATTTCTTAATCGCATAATGATTCTCCTTGGTCGTAAAATAAAATCCGGGTAATATTATAACATTATTTTTGATTTTATGTTACAAAAGTTTAAAAAAGTGTTGCCTTAAATAATTTAGGATATTATACTAAAAAGTAGTTTACGTGTCAGATACTATAAAGATTGGAAAAACAGAGATGAAAAAATTAATAAGAATACTGGGAATTTTGTTATGCGCGGCAATGATCGTCCCCGTTGTCCCTGTCAGCGCAAAACGGAGTAAGGATTACTGGCCAAAGATCGGGGAAAAGATCAGCGCTTCTTCCGCAATCCTGATGGATTTGGATACCGGGACGATTCTTTATCAGAAAAAAATAGATAAGACATTTTATCCGGCGAGCATCACAAAAATCCTGACGACGCTGATCGCGATTGAAAACAGTACGATGGATGAAGTGGTCACTTTTTCCGAAGACGCGATTTATAATACGGAAGGTTCGGGTATTTGGCGCGATATCGGGGAAAAGATGACAATGGAACAATGCCTGTACGCAATTATGCTGGAGTCGGCGAATGAATGCGCGTATGCAGTTGCGGAGCATATAGCCGGTTCACTTTCCGGTTTTGTGGATATGATGAATGAGAAAGCGAAAGAGCTGGGCTGCACCGCTTCGCATTTTAACAATCCGCATGGGCTTCCGGATGAAAATCATTATGTTTCGGCAAGGGATATGGCGCTGATCGCGAAGGCGGCATATGAAAATGAAACGTTCCGTCTGATCTGCGGCACAAAGCGTTATACGATACCGCCGACAAATAAGCATACGGATCCGACATACCTGCAGAATCATCATCTGATGTTAAATTCCAGGAATGGCGAGACAAAGTATCTGTATGAATATTGTACAGGTGGGAAAACAGGATATACGCAGGCGGCGGGAAATACGCTGGTAACTTTTGCGCAGAAAGACGATATGACGCTTGTCGCGGTGATCCTTGCGGGTTCGTCACCTGCTTACTGGGGAGAAACAAGGGCGCTTTTAGATTTTGGATTTGATAATTTTAATGTCTATAATGTAGCTGAAAATGAAGAAGAGGGGAGTTTAAGCGAAGAACAGAAATATGATACATTGAATGCGAATGCTCCTTATGCCAAAATTGATCCGGAAGCAAAAATCGTGCTTCCGAAAACAGTGGATTTTGACAATGCCGTTATGGATATTTCTTATGAGAATCTGCCGGAAGATGCGCTGGCGCAGTTAAAATTTTCTTATGCAAAGCATGAAGTCGGGACGGCTGACGTCATACGTACAAATGTTGAGATAGAAAAAGACGGATTGGTCCTGGATACCACAAAGAGCGGTGAGACAGTCGCAGAAGAAGATACGCCGGAAGAAGAAGCGGAACAAAATGACGGGGAAAAGACCGCTGTGAGTTCCTTTTTTAAAAAGCTGAAAAATAGCCTGACAAATAAAAAAATCGTTATGGCGCTGGTCAGCGTATTGGCGGGAGTTATTATTCTTATACTGGCGCTGTTCCTGATCTTCAGCCGTTCTTATGTCATGCGGCAGAGGATATCAAATTACAGGAACAGAAAGCGGGAGAGCCGGAAATATAAAATTATCAGGGACAATACAAAGAAAAGATGGTGGGGAAAAAGGCGTTAAAGACAATAGAAATACAATAAGATAAAATGTTTTCTATATAAAAAGACAATATTTTTTAATAATATTGTCTTTTTATATTGATATAGACATAGAAAAAAACAGGTATTAATATCAGATAAATTAATTAATGTTCAGAAAAAATCAGTTGTTTTCAGGTGTATCCTGATAAGATGACAGCTTTTGGAGCAGTTTTTCCGGATCTTTTGTATAGAATAAAATGCCTTCCGCTGTTTCAAATGCTGTTTCATAAAGTTCGTGCAGAGCCGGTATTGTTTCGGATAGATAAAGCAGATGTGTACGGTACGGCGCAGGGATTTTTAACAGGACAGGCGCACAGTCATTTAATCCGTAAAAAGAAGCCCGCTCCAGAAGATTGGAAAATTCCTGTTCCGCCTGATACTCTTCTTTTGTTTTATGGATCATAAGATATCCGTCTTTGTCTTTGGTAAGCTGCATGGAGCTGACGGCGCGCTGCACTTGTTTGGTCAGGCTGGCGGAAGCGGGATAGAGGGATTCAAAATAAACAAGAAAATCAGAGGCCTGTTTGAAATGCCTGTTTGTTCCGTAGGACTCCAATTCAGTTGTCAGGATCCGTTCGATGATCTGCTCACAGGTTTTTCGGGAGGGATTTTTATGGTTTGCGCTGGAATGAGAAGGTGACGGCATAGGGATATCCTTTCTGTTTCATTTTGTAAATAGGTGTTTCTTTTATTATAAAGAAAGAAAAAATATAAGGCAAGGGAAAAATCAGGATACGTTTGACAATTCTATGCGGTTAGGCATATAATGTAAATATATACAAAGAGTTTATTCATGGAGCGGAAAAAATAGATGAGTGAAGAAAAGTTGAGCCGGAAGGAAAAGCGGAGACAGCAGATAGAGGAAATGCGCGCGCTGATGGAAGAAAATGGCGGCGTCGTAAAGACTTCGCAGTTGTATACGCTTGGCATGGATTACCGCAGGATTCAGTCTTTTGTCGACAGTGAAGTGATCGAACGGGTAAAAAACGGATATTATGCAATGAATTATAAGAAAAAGAATGAGCAGGAGATCATTGCAACGATGTTTCCTGACGGGGTCCTTTGTATGGAAAGCGCACTATATTGTTACCATTATTTAAAAGATAAGCCGTATAAATGGACAATCGCGGTTGATAAGAATACTTCAAAGTCCAGGTTTAAGCTGGAATATCCGTTGGTTCAGCCGTATTATACAGAGCCTGACGTATTGGCGCTCGGTGTGGCGAAGATCCCGTTCGGGAACGGTGAGATGTCGATCTATACAAAAGAACGTCTGATCTGTGATGTTTTAAAATATGAGGACAGGCTTGAAAAGGACGATCTGCAGAAAGCGCTCCGCGCGTTTATCATGGATAAAGAAAAAGATGTGGCAAAACTGCTGGCGTTTGCGAAGGCGCGCAAAGTTTTGTCAAAGGTTCGGAATCAGATTGGAGTGTGGCTGTAATGGAAGAAAAGCTGCCGCAGGAATCTTTTTTACGGGAACGCGGCAAAGCGCTTCAGCTTTCTTTTGAACAGGCTTTGTCAGCATCTGTTGTAGAAGGAATCGTACAAAGGCTGGCGGATTCTGATTATGCGGAAAAGCTTTTGTTTTATCAGACGGGGCATCTGCAGACGGAGGCCTATCAGCATAAAGTCAGCCTGAATCTGGAATATTTTATCAAACAGGACGAAAAGACGCGTTATACAAAAAAAGATATCGGAGATCTGTGCGCTGCGTTATTTCGGAATGATAAAACAGATGCGCTGGTCTGGAGTTACAGTATAAAGAGCCAGAATGGAGCGTTCCATGTAAATCTTTCGGCTGTGTTTGAGTCGGTTAAGATTCCGGTAAAGCTGAAGATAAGCTGTGTGGAGCTGGAACATATCCGTCCGGAGAAACGTGAACTGAACCTGCCTTTTTATAACAGGAAAGTTTCTGTTTTATGTTTTCCTGCCGCAGAGCTGATTACGCTGAGGTTTATAGAGATTATGCAGAAGCTGGAACTGCTGAATGAGATTTCCTATTATGATGATATTTACCGGATTTTAAAAAGCGAAATGATTTCAGGAAGAAATATCTGGGAACTGTTAAGCGAGGGCTGCAAAAAAAATGAAATTCCGATTGAAGAGGGACGCCTGGAGCTGTTACTTGATTACCGAAAAAACCGATATATGTTAAAGAAGTGGAAATCGTATCTCCGGCACGAGAAAAAGGACGCGCCTTCCTGGGATGAAGTGATGGACGTGTTTGAATCGTTTTTCCGGACGATCTGGAATAATATGTGCAGGAATGTCGTTTATCTGGGAGACTGGATGCCGGAGCTTGGAAGGTTTATAGACTAAAAATGGAAGAGTTTCATAAAATATATAAGGAACGGTATCTTGATGAAGCGCTGAAGGATTATGCGGAAAGCGATTATTATCCGTTTCATATGCCGGGGCATAAACGAAATATAAGCGAATTGGCGGATCCATATAAGATTGATATTACGGAGATAGAAGGTTTTGACCATCTGCATCAGGCGGAAGGGATCCTGCTGGAAGCGCAAAACCGGCTTTGCCGTCTGTATGGGAGCAGACGCGCATATTATCTGGTGAATGGAAGCACCTGTGGGCTGCTGAGTGCGGTCGGGGCTGTGGTAAAGCCGAAAGAGAATATTTTAATAGCAAGAAATTGCCATAAAGCTGTCTATAACGCGGTTAAAATATTCGGTTTAAAGGCAGATTATGTCTATCCGCAGTTTTTATCCTGCGGGATACAGGGTGTGGTCACGCCGGAAGATGTGGAAAAAGCGCTGAGAAAGCAGGGAAATACGAGAGCGGTCGTCATAACGTCTCCAACGTATGACGGAATCGTTTCTGATATAAAGAAAATTGCGGAGATTACTCATAAATTTAATGCATATTTAATCGTAGATGAAGCGCATGGGGCGCATTTTTCCCTGAGTCCGCACGTTCCGCGGTCTGCAATTGGACAGGGAGCGGATCTCGTGATACAAAGTCTTCATAAGACACTTCCTTCTTTTACACAGACGGCGGCGCTTCATGTGGCAAGCGACCGCGCAGATGCAGCGCGGGTAGAGGAAATGCTCGGGATTTTTGAAACAAGCTCTCCGTCTTATGTGCTTATGGCGGGAATTGACCGCTGTGTGAGGCTGCTGGAAACATCTGCGGACGAATTATTTGATAAATTAAACAGGCGTTTGAAGTTATTTTATGATAACTGTAAGGAACTGAAACGCCTTCATGTGTTTACGAAAGAAGATTTGGAACTGGATGCGGGAATGGACGCCGATCCGGCGAAAATTCTCATTAGTACGTTATGCGCCGGAATCAGCGGGGAGCAGCTGTACCGGAGGCTGTTGGAAAAATATCATTTGCAGCTGGAATTGTATTCGGCAGATTATGCGCTTGCGATGGCAGGCATTATGGATACAGAGGAAGGGTTTCAAAGGCTGTTTTGCGCGTTAAAGGAAATTGACGCAGAACTGTCTTTTTGGGAAATGTCCGGGACATGGAATGGGGAAGGGCGCTTTTTGCAGGAGGTTTATGCGGAGCGCGAAAAGGTATGGGAGATTTCCGAAGCGTCATATGCGGCGGTGGAAGAAACAGAAGAATCCTGCTGTGCTGGAAAGATCAGCGCGGAATATATCTACCTTTATCCGCCGGGAATCCCGATGCTTGTGCCGGGGGAACGTATAACAGAGGATTTTCTTGCTGTGCTGCGAAAGTGCCGGGAGCTGCATTTAAATGTGCAGGGAATCAGGGACAAAATACTTACGGTTGCACACATCTAATATATTTTTGTCAGACAGAAAGCGGTGGAGGGTTCATGGATATTAAGGTAAACCAGGCGTCGGCGGTTATGAATACGGAAAGCGCCGCGCCTGTTGAGAGTACGGACAACGGATTTAAGTTTGCGCTGACGAGCGCGATCGAAGACGCTGACCTGCAGCAGCAGTTGGAGCGGATGCTAAAGGACATTACGCTGCAGGGTGAGCTGATCGCAAGACATATGGATATACGCGATATGAAAAAATACCGCGCGCAGATCAAGGATTTTTTGAATGAAGTCGTAAACCGTTCGCATAAGTTTTCGCGTGAAAATTTTTTGGACCGCAGGGGACGGCATCGCGTGTACGGCATTGTCCGTCTGGTGGACAGCAATCTCGATGAGCTGGCGCAGGAGCTCTGTGAGGAAGAAAAAGACCACATCAAGATTTTAAGTAAGATCGGCGAGATCACAGGTTTGTTATTGGATATTTTTACCTGACACATATTAATATAGAAGAAAGGGGTGTTATTATGGCCGGTTTTAAAGATGTCATTGGACATGAACAGATTATCGAGCATTTGAAAAATGCGATCGCAATGGATAAGATTTCTCATGCTTATATTTTGAACGGGCCTGACGGGGCGGGAAAAATGATGCTGGCGGAGGCTTTTGCGGCGGCGCTGCAATGTGAAAAGAAGGGGACGGAAGGCTGCATGGAATGCCATTCCTGTAAACAGGCTGCGAGCCATAACCATCCGGATATTCTTTATGTGCATCATGATAAGCCGAATACGATATCGGTAGACGATATCCGTACGCAGATCAATAAGGATATAATGGTGAAACCGTATTCCGGCCCTTATAAAATTTATCTTGTGGACGATGCGCAGAAGATGAACCAGCAGGCGCAGAACGCACTGTTAAAAACGATCGAGGAGCCGCCGTCGTATGTTATTATTTTGTTATTGACGACGAACGCGGATGCATTTCTCCCGACGATTTTATCACGCTGTATCCGTCTGGACTTAAAGCCGGTGCAGGATGAGCTGATCCGTAAATATCTGATGAAGGAATATCAGATACCGGATTACCAGGCGGAGGTCAGCGTTGCCTTTGCGCAGGGGAATGTGGGAAAAGCAATTCGTCTGGCTTCTTCCGAATATTTTAAAGAGCTGAAAGATTCCGCGGTGCAGATTTTAAAGCGGATAAAGGAAATTGATATTTATGAAATGGGAGAGGCTGTAAAGCAGATCAGCGAATATAAGCTGGAAATCAATGATTATTTTGATATCATGATGGTCTGGTACCGCGATGTCCTGATGTATAAGGCGACGATGGATATCAACGGGCTGATCTTTAAGGAAGAGATCTACGAAATAAAGCAGCAGGCGAGCAAGAGTTCTTATCATGGGATCGAGCGCATTCTGAAAGCTTTGGAAAAGGCGAAAATGCGGCTGAATGCAAATGTGAATTTTGATCTTGTCATAGAACTGTTACTGCTGACAATAAAGGAGAATTAGGTAAATGACAAAAATTGTAGGAGTCAGATTCCGCAATGCGGGGAAAATTTATTATTTCGATCCTCTGGACATGGATATGGAAACAGGGACGCACGTAATTGTAGAAACTGCCCGCGGAATAGAATTTGGCGTGGTAATGATACCGACAAAAGAAATGGATGACAGTGAAATCACAAAACCGCTGAAGCCGGTAATCCGGATTGCGACGGAAGAAGATGAAAAGCAGCAGGCGATGAATAAGGAGAAGCAGGAAAGGGCTTACCGGATCTGTCTTGAAAAGATAGAAAAGCATGGGCTTGAGATGAAGCTGATTCAGGCGGAATATACATTTGATAATAATAAGCTGTTGTTTTATTTTACCGCGGACGGCAGGATTGACTTCCGCGAACTCGTAAAAGATCTGGCGGCGGTTTTCAGGACGCGGATTGAATTGCGGCAGATTGGCGTGCGCGATGAAACGAAGATTCTCGGCGGAATGGGGATTTGTGGCAGGGAATTGTGCTGCGCCACGTATTTGTCTGAGTTCGTGCCTGTTTCGATTAAAATGGCAAAGGAGCAGAATTTGTCGCTGAACCCGACGAAGATTTCCGGCGTCTGCGGAAGGCTGATGTGCTGCCTGAAAAATGAGCAGGAAACGTATGAATATTTAAACAGCCGTTTGCCGGAAGTGGGCGAGATGGTTACGACAAACGATGGTTTAAAGGGAGAGGTGCAGAATGTCAGCGTTTTACGCCAGCTTGTGAAGGTAAAGGTTGACGTAAACGGCGAAAAAGAGCTGCGGGAATATAAGGCCAGCCAGCTGAAGTTCAAGCCGAGGAAAAGAAAGGTGAAAGTTTCCGCGGAGGAGATCAAGAAGCTGAGTGTTTTGGAGGACAGGGAAGGAAAATCGAAGTTAGATGATACAAAATAATTTACGTGAGGGAGAACGCCTGGATGAGCTGCAGCGGAATGGATATGTGATTATTCAGGATCCGGAACGATTTTGTTTTGGGATGGACGCCGTATTGCTGTCCGGTTTTGCGCAGGTGAAAAAAAATGAAACGGCGATCGACCTGGGGACGGGAACCGGAATCATTCCCATATTATTGGAAGCGAAAACAGAAGGCGCGCATTTTACAGGTCTGGAGATCCAGCCGGAAAGCGCGGATATGGCGAAAAGAAGCGTGGCGCTGAACCATCTGGAGGCAAAAATTGAGATTGTAACGGGAGACATAAAAGATGCTTCAAGTATATTTGGGGCATCTTCTTTTCATGTCGTTACGACGAATCCGCCTTATATGGCAGGAAAACATGGGCTGCAGAATGAAAAAGAAGCAAAAACAATCGCAAGGCATGAGATATTATGCACACTAAAGGATGTTGTGCGGGAGAGCGCGCGGCTTTTGATGCCGAAAGGCAGGTTTTATATGGTTCACCGTCCGTTCCGCTTGTCGGAGATCCTGTGCGTGATGACAAAATACGGGATAGAACCGAAACGGATGAAGTTTGTATATCCTTATGTTGACCATGAGCCGAATATGGTTCTGATCGAAGGGCTGCGCGGCGGGAGACCGGGAATGAGGGTGGAAAAACCGCTGATTGTCTATAAAGAAGCGGGGAAGTATACAGATGAGATTTATGATATCTATGGATATTGAGCATGGGAGATTATTATGGAAGGAATCTTATATTTATGCGCAACGCCGATCGGAAATCTGGAGGATATTACGTTCCGCGTATTGCGCACATTAAAGGAAGTTGATCTGATCGCGGCGGAGGATACGAGAAATTCTATCCGTCTGCTGAATCATTTTGAGATTAAGACGCCGATGACTTCTTATCATGAATATAATAAGGTAGAAAAGGCATACAGTCTTGTGAGGAAACTCAAAGAGGGCAGGAACATCGCTTTGATTACCGACGCGGGGACGCCTGGCGTCTCAGATCCGGGAGAAGAGCTTGTGCGTATCTGTCTGGAAGAAGGGATTGCGGTGACGTCGCTGCCCGGGGCGGCGGCATGTGTGACGGCGCTCACAATGTCTGGGCTGCCGACGCGCCGTTTTGCTTTTGAGGCTTTTTTGCCGCGTGATAAGAAAGAACGCGGTTATATTATAAATGAATTAAAATCAGAAACGCGCACGATCATTTTATATGAAGCGCCGCATCATCTGATTCATACGTTGGAGGAGCTGTATGAGGCTCTGGGGGAGCGCGAGCTTTCAATCTGCAGGGAACTGACAAAAAAATTTGAGGAAAATATGCGCACGACGTTTACGGGCGCCTTAAAATTTTATGAATCACAGGAGCCGCGCGGGGAATATGTGCTTGTTATCCATGGGAAACCGCGTGAGGAACTGCAGATGGAGGAGCGGCAGGCGTGGGAAAGCCTGACGCTCAGGGAACATATGGAATATTATGAGAGCCAGGGCGTTCCGCACAAGGAGAGCATGAAATTGGTGGCAAAGGACAGAGGAATGTCAAAACGTGATGTATATCAGCAATTACTGAATAATTAAATGTAAATATATAAAAAAGTCTGTTTTTTGGATGTTTTTATTATTTGTGTATACTTGCCGCTTTATAGTATTTAACAAAGTATTTTTCAATAATATAAAATGGCGCAGAGCCTATATTTAGCAGGGTTTTATGAAAAGCAAGCTCGGAATAGTCGTTTTTACAGTATGCTTTTGCCTGTTCTTTCAGGTTTAAAAATTCCAGGTAGCCGATATAGTATTTTAAGTAGTTGGCGGGATTTTCAATGACCGCCTGGTAGATTTCGGATATGACGGATGTTTTGGTGATCCCGTAACCCGCAAGGAAATCTACGGTATCGGCAAGCGTCCAGCCGTCATAATGGACGCCCATGTCGATGGATGCGTAAAGGCTGAGAGTCGCATCCTGGTTCAGCATGAGCGCGCGGGATAAATCGGCGTCCAGGCCGGCATAACCATAGGAAAGCATTTCCGCATAAGTTGCCCACCCTTCCGTATAACCGCCATGATATAACAGATAGCGGATGGGCGGAAGCTTGGCGGTGTAGGAGTAGACCGTCTGGTATAGATGGCCCGGATAGCCTTCGTGCGCGAGTGTCGTGAATAATTGGATGCCGCTGTATTGGTTTCCCTGATTGATATAAATGCAGTTTTCCGTAAAATGGTCCATCGGCGCGGTCAGGTAAAATGCCGGGGACAGAAACGGCTCAAGTTTCTCATTCACATTTTTTACTGTGTAAGCGGTGTCCGGAAGTTTTGGGAATGAGGTCTGTATGGTTTCTTTTAAGTGTTCGAGCATTTCTTCCGGCGTTTTATCTAAGACGCCATTTACCGCTGTACTGTTTGCAGATTCTGTATTTTTCCGCTTTGAATCATTAGAAGCGGAATTTTTATCTGAAAGTTTATCTGCAATATCATCAATTTCTGAAAGGCATAGTTTGCGCCGTTCTTCCGTCATTTTTTGAAGTTCTTTTATTGGTTTGTCAGATCCTGTTGTGGATTTTACAAGAAGCTCATAATATTTTTTTCCATCGTCAAAATAACATAAGCCCTGGTTATTTGTCCCTTTCTGTTTTAAAGCTTTCAGTATCCTGATGAGATTATGGTAGGCAGGATAAACGTGTTCCTGCAGTATTTGCTGATTTTGAGCGATGTAATCCTGCTTTTGGGTTTCGCTTAATCCTGAAAGCGCGGAGAGCCGTTCGGTGAAGGTTGATTCCCAGAACGAAGTTTCGGAGTCGTCCGGCAAGAATGCCTCACATTGTGAAATTAAGTTTTTTGCCGCTTTTTCGTTCATGAAAAGACCGCGTTTTGCTTTTTCTTTTTCAAATTCGCACACCTGATCAAAGTAAACGTCATATTGCGACAGGAGATTTAAGTAATCCTCTACATCCTGTCTGGTGTGGAAGGCATATTCGGCGAGCAGGATCGGATATTCGGACTGCACGCCATTGGTGGAGGAAAGCGGTTCTTCATAATAATAATAGGGCGCAAGCGCAAGCTGGAGATTGATGGAATCTTCTAAAATGTCATAAGTCAGCTTTAATTCGTCGGACTGTATGGCATTTTTGTAAAGAGATAATTCCTGCTTCATGTTTTCGAGCGAAGCCATCTGTTTTTCATCATCCTGATAGGATATTTCTCCGAAAGTAACCGGATAATCAGTAATCTGTGCCGCAGCCGGATCAGCAAGCGTGTAATGTAGGTTTAAGGTATTTGCTGTAACCTCAGAATGGAAAACCCGGTCTAAATAGTGTTCAAAATCCGTTTCATTGTATGAGCGCTCGGACGGTACTTGATGTGATGCGACCGGAATGGAAAGCGAATGGCCGTTGAGACAATACAGCCCGCTGAATAATAACAGGGCGCACAGGCCGGCGGGAAGGAAAGCGGGTGTTTTTTTGATAAAGGCTTTTAATTTTGACATATTACCCCTGTTAGCAGGTATTTTCATTTTTTGATAAAATGTAGTTGAATATCATGAAAATACGTGTTAAAATACATTTATTCTAATATATCTTGTTTCATTTTATGTTTGTTCTTCGGGCATATGCCTGAAAAATTGTATTTTTTAATCCCCGATTATAAAAAAGTGAACATTATAATAGGAAGAAAAGGAGAAAAATGAAGAAAATATTTTTGTTATTTACAGCTTTTCTTACGATGATAAGCTGTTTTTGGATGTGTGGCGTCCATTCAGACGCCGGAACGAAAAAAAGAGGTTATGCGGTTATCAGGTCTGTAAAGGACGCGGATCGTGAAATGATTGGATTTGATGACGATGGAAATTTTATTATGGTAACGCATGATAAAATGGCTGGTTCGGGCGTGGTCAATACGTACCGTACGCTTGGATGGACGATTAAGCGTTATGACGCCCCGATTAAAGGCAATCAGAGCGTCCGTATCAAATTAATGGCATCGGGCGAATCAAAAACAGATCCGAAGGATCCCGAATATGCATATAACTATTTTGTGTGCCCGAAGGAGACCATTTTTCAAAAAATCGGCCAGTGTTCCGAGGAATGGCTTCGGGAACTTTATGCGGACGGCGGATTTGTTTATCTGGACGCGGTCATGACGGTATGTGAATCTGGAGTTCCAAAAGGCAGCATGAATGAAAATGGGGAAACAGACGGAGAAGTGTATTTTACGTATGAGGAGATAATCGGCGCGGGGACATGGTCAGATAAAGAATCTATCCGCAGCCATTTTGACAAAATCCTGCAGTTTCCGAAAAAAACGGATATGCTTTACGGAACTTTTGAGATTCATTATATGGAACTTGTGGACGGTATGGAGGAACATGCCGTCAGCCTTGCGGATTTGGGCATGGATCAGGAAAAAACAAAATTAATGAAGGAGAAGCGAGAGCTTAAAGCGGAAGATATTCCAAAAGAAGATTTAAAATATGTAAAAACGAAGCTCGTTTACCGCCGTTATGGGCAGCAGGTAAAAAAAGGATATCCGCAGAATCCTTATACGCTGGATAATACGAAATTGGATTTTAAATATGTAAAGGTATATTTTTATTACGAGCGGAAAGATGATAAAACGAAACGCAGTTTTATCCGTTACGGATCAGATCTGGCAAAAAATGGGAATCAGGCAGAGATTTCTGCGGAAAATAAGGGGCATCCTGCATTTGATGTGCAGCGGGGAATCCCGACTTCAGAAAAAGTACGGATTGATGGCTCTGTTCAAAAATATGCGCTGACAATGGCGTATGAACGTCATTCTGGCTCCATGCTTGTTCCTGTGACGGTATATGTTTCCTATATAAATCGTACGTATCAGGAAGATGAAGTGGTCGATACGCCTGTTTCGTACACGCAGACCTGTTACGTAAGGAAAAAGTATTCGTATTATACGATAGAGCGGCTGACCTTATTGCTGGCGGATGAAGTGACGGTTAAAAATTACAGTTTTCCGGAAGGTGAGATTGTGATCGATGGATTTTATGCGCCGCGTATCGTATATCAGACGAAAAAGGGAGGATATACAAAGCTGCCACACGCTTTTGCGTCAATAAATGGCGGTATTTTAGAAGGAGGCGGAATTGGGAGCGGAGAAATTCAGCAGGCTGCAGAGGCAGCGTGTGGGGAAATCGAGGTAATCAACGATACTTTGTCGATTGACGGGGAAGTAATCATGAAAGAAGGGCCTTTTCAGGCGGAAGCGGATCCGCCGAAAAAAATGGAAGGAGAGCGTATGGTTTCTGTTGAAAAGGGAGAGATACAGATTCCAGATACGAAGAAAAATGGAACGTGGGAGTCGGAAGCTTTTGTAAGGTATCGTTTGTATAAGGACACAAAGAAAAATCTTTATGAGATACAAAATGTGAATCCTGTGGTCGTTCATACGCCGGTCGTCTGTAAAGGCGGCAGCAGTGATGAAATTGCATATAATCAGCAGATCGCGCCGACAGCTTATCACAGCCTGATTTTGGGCAGGGATTTCCGCGTATCAGTGTCGACAAGCGGAAAACATCTAAATTATCCGGGCTATGGGACAAAGGATTATGAAAAATATACGCGGTACAGGCAGGTGCGCTTTCCTTTTGCTGTCTATTTTCAAAATCAGTATATTCCTGAAAACAGCTGGGTGAACCTGTCGGGGGAGAGTGAGGGCGGCGTTGTTTCACAGACTTTTTATCTGCCTGTCGGTGTGGAGGAGGGAGATTATGTGGTCTGGTTCCGCACACTTGCGGAAAATTACGGGAGTGTATCCGGCGGAAGTATGCGGACGGAACAGAGTGCAAACGTATCCATTGAAAATTATGCGGCGACAGACCATATGACGGTGACGGTGCTCGGAAGGCTGTATGGCATGGAACTGACGGATATTGTTGACCGTCCGCGCTGGACAGATGTGTTTTACCGTCCGGACGGCGTCACAAGGACGGGCGTTACCTATCGGATTGGCAATAAAAACGGGAATGGTTTGCCGCTTGATGGATTTGATGAGCGGTTTATTTTTCCTGTTTTGCGCGGAAGCCACCCGTATAATTTGCTGGCGGGGCCTGTCAGGCTTGGCTATCGCGTCAAATATCGCCTGAAGACAATCGGGAATATGCGCGGGGAAGAAGACCGGATTATTTTAAAACCTTCCTATTATTATGTGGATAACGATGCAAAAAACAGACGTCAGGTGGATATCTATACGGCAAAGCATCTGCAGCCGGTGACACAGACAATTGTGCTTGACGCCTCGTGCCGCAGTTATCAGTCTGTTTCTGAGAGAAATGTAAGTACGGCGGAAAAGCGGGACACTTCCGTACAGGTTTGGGACGGGGAATATATGCTGTCGCCGGATGTTGTTTTTGTGCCGCATGGGATTGATTTAAAGTCTTATGTGCAGAGAAAGGGAGGGCGGATCCGCCAGGACGATCCGTTGTTTCTTACCGGAGGATATCTGATCGTGCAGTTTCAGATTTATACGGTCAGCGGCGGGAAGGCGCATCTTGATTATGTAAATGCAGGTAACAGTGGAAACGGTTATTGCAATATGTGGAAAAAAGAGGGATTTTCTTATTACCGCGTGGATAACCGGGGAATGGAGTGGTATTTTAAGGACGGGGATACATTTGTTTTTGACCGGAATAAGACGATGTATGACGATTATCGGTCTGTGGGGACGCATTGAGAGTTTATTTCGTATAAAAAAAGGGGGGTTTTATATAATTTTGACCTTTTCAGGAGAAAATCTGCCGATATAAATTGCAGAAGGAACAGAATCTGATACGACGGAAAAATGGGAGGAGATGATTGGTCTGACAGAGATTGCGGTATGTGATGATGAAAAGGTTATCAGGGAGCAGATCGTCCGTCTGATCAACAAGCAGGAGACAGGCTGCAGGGTCTGGCAGTTTGGCACAGGAGAAGAACTGCTTGGCGGGAGGAAACATTTTGACATGATCTTCCTTGACATACAGATGGAAGGGAGAAACGGGATAGAAACTGCAAGGGAAATACGAAAGTATGATGAGCGGGCGGTCATTGTCTTTGTGACAGTGGTGAAGGAGTATGTGTTTGAAGCTTTTGACGTGGGGGCGTTCCACTATCTCTTAAAGCCCATCGGGGAAGAAAAATTTGAGGAAGTTTTTGCCAACGCGAAAAGAGAAGCGGAAAAGCGGCGTGATGAGGGGAAAGAGCCGACGCTCTTTATCAAAGGGAAAAAGCGCAGCTATTTGTTGAAACAAGGGGATATCCTGTATATTGAAAACAAGGCAAACAGGGTTGTAGTGCATACGGTTAAGGGAGAGATAGAGGCATGGTACGCCATGCGCAGGCTGGAGGAAAAGTTGGGGAACCGTTTTTATCGCTGTCACAGAGGGTATATTGTGAATATGGAACACATAGCGGAATACACAAACGACATGATAGATATGGACAATGCCGACCGGATCTATCTGGCAAAGGACAGGTATTCGGAGTTTGTAAAGACCTATATGCGCTATATTGACAATGGAGGCGCGGCGGATGCTTAAAGAGTTTCATTATTTTTTTGAAATTTATTATGCCGCATTTCAGGGGTCCTGCCTGCAGTATTTTCTGGGCAGCTTTTTTGAATATAGAAGAAAAGGATGCCATTGGGGATGGTATGTGGCTGTTATCTATACCGTATTTCGCTTATGCGTCAACAGGCTGCTGCCTTATGAATATGAAGATATCAGGATTATTGAAAAGCAGTTTGTTATTTTTGGAATGCTGACGCTTTTTGTGCTGCTTTTTTATAAAGCGTCGGGTGCTATGACAGGATATCTGGTTATTACCTTTATGGCGGTCAGCGAGATCAGCTTTTTTATTTCACACAGTATGCTGCAGATTGGAAACAAACTCTATGATATTTGGATCTGGTGTGTGGAAAAGCAATATATTACGGGTGGAGATATGGCGGAAGCCATCTTTCATGCAACAGCCATTGGATTACAGGTTTTGATGTATAGTGTTTTTTCTGTTCTCTGCTTTTGCTCGTTAAAGAGTATTGTACATGATTTTCGGGAAAAGGATTATCCCATGGAGCGAACGGAATTATATTTTCTGCTTGCGCCGGGCATGGCGGGGCTGCTTGTCTGTGCGCTGCTCAAGATGATTATGGCTCAGGTGGAAAATGGGATGTCGGGGCTATTGTATGGAAGCCATCCGGTCCTGATACTGGTAGTTCCGGTAATTCTGATGTTATGCCTGATGTCAATCATATACAGTACAAAGCTGTTTCAGAGTATGGTCTTGCTGAACAGGGAAAAAAACAGCAGGGCAATTCTGAAAAAACAGGTGGAAAATATGCAGGGACAGATAACGGAAATGGAGCATATTTATTCCAGCATACGGGGCATGAAGCATGATATGGGAACTACGCTCGCCGTTATCACACAGCTTATGGAAGAGGACGGGAAAAAGGCCGAACTGCAGGATTATCTGTCGGAGCTGAAGCAGACGTTTGACAGACTGGAATTACAGTATAAAACGGGAAATGCGGTGGTGGATACGCTTTTGAGCATAAAGCGTCATGAACTGACTCGTATAATGCCTGACGTAAAGCTGAATGCGGAGAGGCTGCTTTTTCCTGAAAACCTGAAAATACAAAGCTATGATATCGGCGTTATTATTGGAAACGCTTTGGATAATGCGATGGAAGGCTGTAAAAAAACCGCGGGGCGCGGCATTGCGCCGTTCATTCGTATCTCATCATATGCGAGAGCCATGATGTTTTTTATAAAGGTGGAAAACAGTTTTGGCGGGAAAGTAATCCGAAGGGCGGGAGCGGAATTTCCGATGACCGACAAACCTGACAAAAAGGCGCATGGAATCGGGCTTCTCAATATCAAAAACACCGCAGAGAAATATCATGGCGGGGTGGACTGGCAGGCGCGGGACGGGGTGTTTACTCTGACAGTTATGTTGAAAAATGAAAGAAGTACAGAGTAAATTTTGCAAAACTGCTTGTTTAACAAGATTTGAGAATACTTGCTGCGTATGAGCAGGATTTTTCAAAACACGCCCCAATCGGGATCGTTCCGAAGATCCGAATGGTATGGAACAGCATACCTTCCCAGCTTGCCAAAGAAAACAAAAAATTTATTTACGGTCTTGTCCGCGAAGGAGCCCGCGCGAAAGAATATGAAACGGCGATCATGTGGCTGAGCGATTGCGGTCTGGTTCATAAGATCAGCCGCATAAATGCGGCCGGTATTCCCCTGAGGGCATATGAAGACCTGAAAGCGTTTAAGCTGTTTATGGTGGATGTCGGACTTTTGGGGTGTATGGCCGGACTGCGCCAGCGTACACTGCTGGATGGCAGCGATCTTTTTGTTGAGTTCAAAGGCGCCCTTACGGAGCAGTATGTCTGTCAGCAGTTGAAAACCATAGAGGACCTGGAGGTTTACTATTATACCAATAACAGAGGCTCCTGCGAAATTGATTTTGTCGTTGATACAGGTGAGCGGGTTGTTCCCGTTGAAGTAAAGGCGGAGATAAATCTGAAGGCAAAAAGTCTGAAAACCTATCGGGAAAAATTTTTGCCTGAAATTTCTGTCCGCACATCTATGGCGGACTACAAAAAAGAAGAGGGGTTGGTCAATCTGCCGTTATATGCAATAGACCGGATTGCTGAGATATCAGTATGATGCTTTTGGGAATCTGTCAGAGAATAAGGGAGATGATCGCAAATGAGTGGGCGCAGGAGAAATATGATCAGAATGGATGTCAGAAATAAAGGAATAAAAGTTTTTTATTATATGATAGAAAATTGTATTTAGTTGCAAAAATCTATTACAGAATATTGCTCTTTTTACACAGCTTGTGATATTCTATAATAGAAAAATGCAAACAGTTGCAAAAATCTATTGTAAAGGACTGCGATATGGAAATCAAACGTGACTTATATCTGAATAAACTGATCAAACGCAAAGGAAATGGATTGATCAAAGTGATAACCGGGATCAGAAGATGCGGTAAATCCTATCTTCTGAACACGTTGTTTTACCGTCATCTTTTGGAAAAAGGCGTGTTGGAAGATCATATCATCCGATTTGCCTTTGACTCGGCAGATGACCTATATCTGATCGGGGAGAATCTGATTGAACTTGAAAAGAAAAACAGGAGAGCCGATCCTGAAAAGTTCATGGCATATATACGTTCAAAAATAACGGACTCTCAGATTTACTATCTTCTTCTTGACGAAGTACAGATGCTTGACTGTTTTGAAACTGTTTTGAACGGATATCTCCGCAAGGATAACATGGATGTGTATGTTACCGGAAGCAACGCTAAATTTCTTTCCAGTGATATTATAACAGAATTTGCCGGCAGGGGTGATGAGATTCATATGTATCCCTTAAGCTTCTCTGAATTTATGTCTGTTTATCCGGGAGATAAATATGAAGGACTTTCACAATATATGTTGTATGGCGGAATTCCGATGGTAGTCCTCAGAGAAGGAGATGCTGACAAAGCCGCGACGTTAAACAATCTGTTTGACGAAATATATATTCGAGATATTTTGAAGCGAAATAAGGTAAAAAATCAGGGAGAGATGGAAGATCTGCTTAATATTTTGTCATCCGCCGTTGGCTCGCTGACAAATCCTGAAAAGCTGAAAAATACTTTCCGCACTGTCAAAAAATCCAGGATCACAGCGGCAACGATCAAACGGTATCTGGATTATTTTGAGGATTCCTTTTTAATGGAGTCTGCACAGAGATACGATATACGGGGAAAAGCATATATTGAGACTCCCAGAAAATATTATTTTTCAGATTTAGGACTACGAAATTCCCGTATTAATTTCAGGCAGTTTGAGCAGACACATGTAATGGAAAATGTACTCTATAATGAACTGCGGCTGAGGGGCTACAATGTAGACGTGGGAGTTGTAACAATCGCACAAAAAGATGTAAATGGAAAAATAATCCGTAAGCAGCTTGAAGTCGATTTTGTCTGTAATGCCGGTTCAAACAGATTTTATATACAGTCGGCATATTCGATCCCTGATGCAGGAAAGCAGGAGCAGGAAATCAGACCATTCCGAAAAATTGATGATTCTTTCAGAAAAATAGTAGTGACAAAAGATATCGTGCCTTTTCATTATGATGAGCATGGGATTTTGATCATGAATATCTATGATTTTCTTCTTGATCCATCAAAGCTTGAGTGTTGACAAAGATTTCAAGTGCGGGTGGTATATGAACAAGTATTTTAAATAAGAAAGGATGGAGAAAAATGAGTATTGGTAATGTAAACAGTGCATGGATGGCGGCCTATCAGTACGCAAATAAGACACAGAAAAGCAATGCGGCGGAAAAGACCAGCTTTGCGGACACCGTAAAGCAGACCGCAGAGAGCAATTCCGCAGATCGGACGTGTCAATATGTGGAATATCTGAAACAGCGGTATGGCGCAAATGTGATGGTGAAAAATATCGGTAACGATCAAAGGGAGGTTGATAACTTTGGCGCAAGCATAGTGGGGTATAACAATGTCGCAATCGCTCCGAATATTTTGGAGAAGATGGCAAATGATCCGGAGAAGGCGACCTATTATGAACAGAAAATTCAGAAAGCGCTTGCTGATTTTCCAAAACATCAGGCGATAGCGTCAATGAATGGATTCGAGGTGTCTTCTTATGCGGTGGGTATTGATGAGAATGGTGTGGTGCATAAATATCTTACTGGAGACCTGAAGCCGGAAGTGCGGGCGAAGATTGAAGCAAAAATCAAAGCGGAACAGGCAGCAAAGCGGGAAAGGCGTGAAAAGTATCAGGAACTTGTTGAGGAAGCAGCGGAGAAACGCAGAGAGCTTGCAGAATGGCAATATCAGAAACGGCTTATGTCAGATGCGCTGCAAAGGATCAGCCTTGTTACGGATGTAAATTATCATTTCATCAGTCAGCCGCAGATGTCAGCGGCGGCAGCGGCTTATGAGAGCGCGATCAGCACATACAGTAGCAGTGCGACAGGAAATATTTTATAAAAAGCAGTATATGCCCGGACTTAGCATAAGGGGGCATGGCGGTTCTGACCGACAGAGGAATCACAAAAAATAGAAAAGTATTGGAAGATATTTGAAACATGGAAGGAGTAGGGGTACAGAAAATGAGTATCGGTAATGTAAACAGTGCATGGATGGCGGCATATCAGTATGCGAATAAGACGCAGAAAGGCAATGCGGAGGAAAAGACCAGCTTTTCGGATACCGTAAAGCAGACCGCAGAGAGCAATTCCGCAGATCGGACGGAAGCGTACAAGGTCTATCTGAAACAAAAGTATGGGAATGTGCGCTATGAAAGCGTTGGCAAGGATCAGAAAAGTCTTGACCGGGTTGGAAAAGGCATGAGTGGAAATGATGTTATTATTGCTCCGAATATTGTGGAGGAGATGGCGAACGATCCAGAAAAAGCGGCATACTACGAAGGAAAGATCGACGATTATTTCAATGACATTCCAAGAGCAAAAGCTATGTTTGCAGCAATGGGATTGAACTATACACCTGGCGGGGTTGTAATCCATGAGGACGGGAGCGTGACATATATCAGCGGCTGTGATAATGATACGCCGGAAACCAGAGCCAGGATTAAGGCAGAGCAGGAAGCAAAGCGGGGAAGACGGGAGAAATATCAGGAGCTTGCCGCAGAAGCAGCAGAGAAGCGCAGAGAGCTTGCCGAACTGCAATATCATAAAATGCTTATGGCAGAGAACTTTCAAAAAAGCGGATTTGGTATGGTAAATGATCATTTCCTCAGTCAGCCGCAGATGTCAGCGGCGGCAGCGGCTTATGAGAGCGCAATCAGCACATACAGCAGCAGTGCGACAGGAAATATTTTATAAAAAGCAATATATGCCCGGACTTAGCATAAGGGGGCATAGGCGGTTCTGACCGACAGAGGAACTGCACAATAATACCAGAGTGGTCTCGGAAACTTAATGGGTAATAAGCAAGAAAGGGATATTTGTCAGAAATGAGTAGGATAAGGTGTGTA
>CANQQG010000023.1 GCA_947625875.1 uncultured Lachnospiraceae bacterium | reverse complement strand
CGCAATTCCGTGAAGTATGTGCCATCAAAGGATTATAAGCGCTTCACGGCCCAGCTAAAGAAAGTATATGGGGCGCCCGGCCTGAAAGCGGCTGAGGCTGAGTTTGAGCGTTTCAGGCAGGCCTGGAGCCAGCGCCCGGGAGCCGTTGATGTCTGGGTGAGGAACTGGCAGCACGTGGAACAGCTCTTTAATTACGGCAGTGCCGTCCGCAAGGTCATGTATACCACGAATGCAATCGAAGCGGTAAATTCCAGTTTCAGGAAAGTCACGAAGAAAGGCTCATTTCCGAGCGAGGATGCCGTCCGCAAGGCTTTATACCTGCGGGTCACGGAATTATACCGGAAATGGAACGGGCGCCCCGTGTCCAACTGGGCAATGGTCCGTAACCAGCTATCCATGGATGAAAAGATCCAGGCACGCATCATGAGGTACGAAAACTTATAAAACATGAGACACACCGTAATAGTGAGGAACAGCCATTTGATAGGATTCCTGTGATTTTGCGCAAAAATCTTATCTGATCAACAGATGCTTATCAAGGCGGCTGACGCCCCGCTGATGCGGCTACGGCCTTGACAAGCATCGCCGATCAGATAGTCGGCAATCAAGCAAAATCAATAGACAAATATCGGCGGCCATGAATAGACCGCCGAAAAAATCAAAAAAATTTACACACTTTGCTTGACAAACCCAAAAATTTACACACTTTACTTGACAAACCCTCCAAAAGATACTCGTCACTAATTTAGTGTAGCAGCGACTGATTATTTCAGGCGCTGCTTTTCTTACCTCCCCTCATACACATCCCACAATCTCTTCTGTTCCGAACTCAACCTCAATATCTCCTGTAAATCCCTTGCCATTGCCTCAATATTTGCATCCATCTGCTCGACAGTACCTATTCGATTGTACGCCCTAATCTCCCATTGCATTGTCTCCTTCGAATAGTATTCCTTAGTCTCCACATTCATATATCCATACACCGAATATGAATATCCACTACTTTTTTCGATAAATACCGGCGCTACCTCTCCTTTTGAAGTATTCCACCTCATAAGCCTTGGAAACCAACACAATCCCTCTTTTATCAGTTCTTTGAATTCCTCTAGCAGTTTTCCGATTTCATACAATATTCCACGAAATGAATTTCCGGCATCAATTGTTTTATCTGCTTCTACCTGATTGGCATATTCTTCAATGGTGGGGGCAAATAATCTGAATTTTCCTTCCAGCTCATTTGATATACGCTGCGATTCTCTCTTATCCATATCCGACAATGACTTCTCAATATTCCTCTTTCTTTCAAGATATGAAATCTCGCATTCCAGCTTTTCCTTCTTATCCGTATATTCTTGTTCCATAGCCTCATTTTTCTTAACAATGGCATCTGTTTTCTCATTTAGTTCCTTAGTTTGTCTACGTTCCAATTCCTTATAAGCAATCTGTGATGCGAGCAACTCAATATCCGCATCATGCACCTGTTCCTGTATCTGCTCCAGATGCTCCGTTTCTTTTGCCACTTTATATTCTGCTACAGATAAATCATGATTTCTTCCAAGACTTTTTTCTGATAAATCTTCATGTGTATGATATCTAAAGCACATCCCAGCTTCCTCTCGTAATTTATCCTGTAAAATTACTGAAAGGGTTTCCGGTGTAAATACATTTCTCTTCGAAACCTTCTTCCTAAGCCCTCTCTTAGCACCTTCCCACACTGGGACTCCTACCACATGAACATGTGGACTGGCTTCATCAAAATGAATTACTGCATTTGCAATTTTAAATTCCGGCAACATTTCCTCCAGTTTTCCAATCAAAAAACTATACACATAATACATTTTGCCCTTAACATCATCATGCGCCTGCCAAAACTCTTTATCTCCACATTGGAAAATGATTTCAACAGCCATATCCTGTTCAAGCCCTGCAACATGTTCGAAATAATCATCAATCTTTCGGTCTGCTCTCTTTTGTTTTTCATTGTATTCTTTTATCACTTCATCAAATTCCTGATGATAAACATTCTTTACATCCTGAAGCAAATCATCTGTTCCTCGCAAAACTATAATATTATCTTTGCTATAATCATCCGATTTGTACTTTCTTAAATTGTGTTTTGCCACTCCAAGCAATTTACTCTTACTTGTGATAGCACTTTTCTTGTTGCTAATGTGTGCTGTATACGACGTGTTTCCCATAAGCAAATCCCCTCTCTCATCTGTAAAAATTTCTCTCGGAGCATATGCTTATCATCTTGGCTCTGCCACAGATGATAACCCCCTAGCACTTTCGTCAAGCCGAAAGTGCGTGGGCTCTCCGAGGGTTACACCGACAGGGATCCAAGCTCCGGTCGGTGTATATTAACCGCTACCCTTATTTAAGTAATCCATCGTAATCACATCCTTTCTCTAATCTTTCTATACTGCTTCAGAAACACTTCTGAAGTAACCTATCTCTTCCCAAACTTTTTTATCGGGGCAATAATAGTTGTATTCATTCGAATCTTCCATCTTTATTGCTACACCGAATTTGAGAACCCCTTGCTGAATACCAACTCTTACATACTGAGCATCCTTCCCCATAGCCTTCGCTATCTCCTTAATCGGAACATTCCTTCCTGTAAAAGCCGGTAAATCAACCTTATATTGAACTTCCGGCATTCTATGCACCTCCTCAATTCTTTCAGAGCATTATTTGCTCTGTTTCTGTTTTGTATTATACAGAGTATATTTTGCTCTGTCAAGAGTGCTAATAGTTATGTTGACAACTCTATTTTTGTATGATAGATTATAATGCACAGGAGGTTGATAAGATGAATACTGGTAAAAAGATTAAGCTAATCCGTACTTTTCGTGGATTAACGCAAAAAGAGCTTGGTGATTTAGCCGGCATTCATGAAGTCGCAATTCGTAAGTATGAGTTAGGAAAGAACCTTCCGAAACCGGAGCAGTTACGAAAGATTGCAGACGCATTGAATGTAAATGTCAACACACTTGCAGAATTTGATATTCAGACAGACGGAGATATACTACCTCTCCTGTTTGCTATCGACGAAGCATTTCCTGCCACTATTAAAGATGTAGATGGTACACCGGGAATCTTCTTTAAGAACACAAGTCTGGTACAGTTTCTGAAGGATTGGCAGGCTATGAAAGAATTACTACAATCAGGCAGCCAGACACAGGACAATTATGAAATATGGAAAACCATCCGTCCGAGTGTTACAAAGGTAACCCACGACAAGGATTAGCACGAGTTTCCGCTTATCAGCTTGCTGAAATTAAGCGAAAGGAATGGTGCGAATGAAGTTACCCAACGGATACGGAAGCGTTGTAAAACTTTCCGGTAAAAGAAGAAATCCTTATCTGGTACGAAAGACCAACGGCTGGCACTTCGACAAAGAGAAGGATAAACAAGTTCAGGATTTTATAATTATAGGATATGCTCCCACCAGAGCAGATGGCTTGCAGATGCTGGCAGACTATAATAAAAATCCATTTGATACGAAGGCTGCGAAGATGACATTTGATGATGTATATGAAGAATGGTCAAAGCGCAAATACCCTACCGTGTCAGAATCCAATGTAAAAGGCTACACAGCCGCTTATAAGACATGTAGCAGTCTATATCATAAGGTGTTCAAGGATTTAAAGCTTGTGGACTTACAGACAGTCATTGATACCTGCGGTAAGAATTATCCTACCTTAAGGAAAATCAAGGTACTGTTCAATCAGCTTTATGATTTTGCTATCAAGAACGATATTTGCAATAAGGATTATTCCACCTTTGTAGATGTTATTCAGTATAAGGACCGTAATCTGAATAAGTATGACCGAAACAAATTTGAGAAGGAAGAAATTGTACGGATATGGGAGCAGAAAGATGATAAGTATTATCAAATCATACTGATGCTACTGTATAACGGAGTAAGAATTTCAGAGTTCTTGGATTTAAAAAAGGAAAATGTCCATCTGGACGAGCAATACTTTGATGTGATTAGCAGTAAAACCGAGAATGGGATCCGAAAGGTTCCTATCGCAGATAAGGTCTTACCTTTCTATAAGGCTTGGTTTGAAGATAATCCGGAATGCGAGTATCTTATCCATACACCGGATGGCAAACACTTCCAATACCGTAATTATTATGACAGCTACTTCCATCCACTGATGGAGCAACTTAAGATTGACCGAACACCACATTGCTGCAGACACACACGTATTTCCATGTTAGCAGAAGCCGGTGTCGATCAGACGATTATTAAGAAGATTGTGGGACACTCTAGTGCAATGACTGTAACCGAGAAAGTATATACCCACTTTGATGTTAAGGAGCTTGTAGATGCAATTAATAAGATTTAAATTAAGAAAGGACATTCCCAGATTTCTCTGAAAATGTCCTATACATATCATTGATATTCGTGTTGCATACTTGTTGCATATGTGTTGCATACCGTTTGAAATCCAGCACATCTGACAATGTTCCACAACTTCTGTAACCCTTGTAAAATGGGCTTTTCTTGATTATCTTCGTTTCCGAAAGATTATCTCTTTGAGAATAAAATTAACGCTTGCTGAACTGCGGCGCTCTACGTGCGGCTTTGAGGCCGTACTTCTTTCTTTCTTTCATACGCGAATCACGCGTCAGGAAACCTGCGCTCTTTAAGATCGGACGGTAATCCGGATCCGCCTGCAGCAGCGCTCTTGAGATGCCATGACGAATCGCGCCCGCCTGTCCTGTGAAACCGCCGCCTTTTACATTTACGAGCACGTCAAACTTTTCTACGTTTTCCGTAGCCACTAACGGCTGGCGCACGATAACCTTCAATGTTTCCAGCGCAAGATAATCATCAATATCTCTTTTATTAATTGTAATTTTACCTGTACCCGGCGTCAGATATACTCTGGCAACAGAGCTTTTTCTTCTTCCCGTTCCGTAAAACCTTGAATCAGCCAATGTAATTTACCTCTCTTTCCGAATTAAAATGTCAAAACTTCCGGTTTCTGCGCCGCATGTTTATGTTCCGGCCCTGCATATACAAATAATTTCCTGTACATCTTTCTGCCAAGAGGCCCCTTCGGGAGCATTCCCTTTACGGCATGCTCAAGCACGCGCTCCGGATGCTTCGCCAGCATATCCTTTAATGTCGTCTCTTTCAGTCCGCCAACATATCCGGAATGTTTGTAGTAAATCTTCTGGTTCAATTTTTTACCCGTAACTTTTATTTTTTCCGCATTCACGATGATCACATAATCACCGGTGTCCATATGCGGCGTAAAGATCGGTTTATTTTTTCCTCTTAATATTCTGGCAACTTCTGATGCCAGACGGCCTAATGTCATTCCCGCTGCATCCACTACATACCATTTTCTTTCAATTGCAGCCTCACTGACCATAAATGTATCCATTGGTTTACCTCCTTAAAAATTTAAGCGAAATCCAAAACTCCAGCCATGTCCGGAAGCTTTCGTTTTTTCTTTCTTCGATTATATAGTCAAAATACAGCCATGGGAAGTGGCTGCATTTGCCCGCTGTGTCAGACGTAAACATTATATTACCACAATCTGCCTGTGTCAAGGATTTTTTAAATTTCATTTTTCTTCCTGTTTTCCCTTGGGCTGCATCATCTGTATATCATAGGTCAGCACGACGCCCGGCTCCGTATTAATATCATAAAACCGGTTCCGCACGCGCTCCGCGACCATTTTCCCGTTGTCCGTACTCGCATCTAAAAGAAGCACGATGTACTGGCTGCTGCTGTAACGCGTCCCCACATCCGCGATGCGCAGCGACGTAATGACTGCCGTTTCCAGCGCATTCATGGCGCGTTCTAACGCCTCCGTATCGGGATAATCGTCATTGTCTGCCCGGAGCGTCAAAAGAATCGTCTGCACCATCTGATACCGCCGCTCAATACAGCGCGCGATAAAATCATAAATTTTCTGAAATTTATCATACGCAACGCTGAATGCGCCATGCACGCTCTCATTCAGCTCGCCTTCTATCATGCGGCGCACATTTTTCAGGTCGATCAGCGTGTTCCTGATATCTGCCTTTTCCCGCTTCCTGCTGTAAAAATGATACGCATCTTTTCCATTATTTTTTATGTAATACAGCGCCTTGTCCGCATTGCGGTAAAGCGACTGGAAGTCATTGCATTTTTCCGTAACAAACGCTATGCCGATCGAGATCGACGTAGTTTCATTATAATATTTGAATTTCCGGAAATGCCGCTGGAAGGACAGGATAATCGACTCCGCCTTTTTCGCCGCATCGCGCTCCTGGGAAATATCCGTAAAAAACACGACAAATTCGTCCCCGCCAAGCCTGCAGATCACATCTTCTTCCCCGGCATGGTCCTGCAGGATGTCCGCAAACATCTGCAGCGTCTGATCGCCCACAATATGCCCGAACGTATCGTTGATCTGTTTAAAATTATCCAGATCCATCATGAACAGCGCGCCCGTATGCCCGTTGCGGATCAGCTCGCCCACCCTGCCTTCCGCGTATTCCCGGTTATAAATCCCGGTCAGCGCGTCCGTCATGGAACGGTTTTTGGCCTCCATCGTATATTCCGTCAGCACCTTATGCAGCAACGCGTTGCTCTCGCCCATGATATCATTCCCGGACACTGTATCCGTATCCTGCACAGCAAAGCCGCCTTTTAGCATTTCGATAAATACCGCTGTGATCTCCGGATCAAACTGAAAGCCGCTGCACCGCGCAAACTCCTCGATGACTTCCTCCCGGGACAGATGGTTGCGGTACACGCGGTTTGACGTCATCGCATCGTACGCGTCCGCAATCCCCACGATTCTGGCGTACAGCGGGATATCTGTGCCTTTTAAGCCGAACGGGTACCCTTTTCCGTCATAACGTTCATGGTGGAATAACGCGGCTTCCTCCACATGGTCGATCGTATGGATATCCTTTAAGATCTCCGCGCCCGTTACCGGATGTTTTTTAATCTCCGAAAACTCCTGCTCCGTCAGCTGCGTCGGTTTATTTAAAATAGAATCCGGCACGCCGATCTTTCCGATATCATGGAGCAGAGCCACATAATGCAGGTTTTTCAGCTCCTCTTCCGTCCACCCGAGACGCCGCGCGATCTCCACCGCGCACTCTGCCACCCGGACAGAATGCCCGCTCGTATAGCGGTCTTTCGCGTCAATCGTATTCGCGATGGAAGTAATGGAGTTTAACGTGACCTGTTCTGTTTTTATTTTTGCATCCTCGGTACACCTTTTGATATCCCTGCGGAGCTGCACCATTTCAAGCGCCCTTGCGGCCCGCCTTTTTACGGTGGCCGGAAAAAACGGTTTCACGATGACGTCATCAACGTCCCATTCCGCACATGCCTCCTCCGCAGCCGCGTCCCGCAGCAGCAAAATAACAGGGACATACCTGAATTTATAGTTTTCCCTCATCAGACGTATAAACGCTTCCCCATCCATATCCGGCGTCTCCGGATCCAGAAAAATCAGATCCGGCTCCGTTTCTTCCAAAAACTGCAGCGCATCCAGTCCCGAACAGACTTCCGAAACCTGAAACTGGTACGACAGCATCTCCTTTATCACAGCAAAATCACTGTCCCTGTTATCAATTGCAAGCAAATGTTTCATAGGCCGCCTTTTCCTTTCTTCCCAAACTCCCCGTTTTCAAAAAGTATAGCATTTCGGCGGCCGGTTGGCAAGGCTTATGCCGCGCCACACTCTGCAATGCGGCTCCGTTTTCTGAGGCTTCCCGCCGCACGCAGAAAATATACATAGCTATTTTTATGCATATTTTATCCCATATCTGTCCAGACTGATAAAAAAACAGGAGTGTCCAGCATATGAACCAACCACTTACAAACAGCCTGAGCGATAACTGTTCGCTCTTAAACAGCCTGTTAAAACCAGACCAGAGCTATGACCTGATCACCCGTCCGTTTACGATTGCCGAAAAATCCGCCTGCTTTTACCTGATCGACGGCTTAAACAAGGACGAGATCCTGGAAAAGATCATGGAAAGCTTTTTTTCCGTCACCAAAGAGCAGATGCCCGCTGACGCGCAGGAGTTTTCCAGCCGGTGGATTCCTTACGGCGAAGTCGACCTGTTAAAAAGCGCGGACGAGATCCTCCCGACGCTTCTATCCGGCGTGCCGATCCTTTTCATTGACGGCTATCGGGAAGCCCTCGCGATTGATTTTCGGACATATCCCGCCAGAAGCATCGACGAGCCGACGAAAGACAAGGTATTGCGCGGCTCCAAAGACGGTTTTGTGGAAACGATCGTCTTCAATACGGCGCTGATACGCCGCCGCATCCGCCACCCCGACCTTGTCATGGAGATCCTGACCGTTGGCGAAAGCTCCCATACGGACATCGTGCTTTCTTATATGAAAGGACGGGCGGACCCGCATTTTCTGGACAATATCCGCAAACGGCTGGCAGACGCCAAAGTAGACGCCCTGACCATGAACTGCGAGAGCCTCGCGGAAACGCTCTGTCCGCACCACTGGATCAACCCGTTCCCAAAATATAAATATACCGAACGGCCCGACACCGCGGCAGCCGCGATCTTAGAGGGCAGCATCGTTTTACTGGCAGACAATTCGCCGTCCGCCATCATCCTGCCGACGACGCTGTTTGAACTGACGGAAGAGGCGAACGACTATTACCTGCCGCCCGTCACCGGGACTTATCTGCGCCTGTCGCGTTTTCTTGTCAATTTTGCCGCGCTGCTCTTAACGCCTACATGGCTGCTGTTTTTACAGTATCCGCAATGGCTGCCCGCGTCTTTGTCTTTTATCCAGATCAAGGATGCCGTCCACGTCCCGATCCTGGCGCAGCTTCTGATCCTGGAATTTGCGATCGACGGAATGAAACTCGCGGCGCTGAACACGCCTGATATGCTGAGTACGCCGTTAAGCGTCATCGCGGGCATCGTGCTTGGGGATTTCGCCTCCCAGTCCGGATGGTTCAACCCGGAAACCATGCTGTATATGGCATTCGTAGCCATCGCCAACTACTCACAGGCGAGCTATGAGCTTGGGTACGCGCTCAAATTCCAGCGAATCATCCTGCTTCTATTGACAGGCGCATTCGGGATTTATGGCTATATCGGCGGTCTGGTTCTCTGCGCGCTTACCGTCGTCTGCAACAAAACGCTCTCCGGCGTCGGATATTTATATCCGCTGATCCCATTCAACGGCCGCGAACTGCTGCGCCGGCTGCTGCGCGTCAGCCTTGCGGACGCCAAAGACAAATAACCGCGTTTCCTGATCAGACACGCAAAAATTCCGGCCTCCTGTTTCCCCGGGACCAAACTGTCCCCGAAACAGAAAGCCGGAATATTTATTTCCACACGAAACTCTTACCGCGCCGGAGTCTCCTGATCTTCATTTAACAGCTGCTCAAAATCCGTCCTGCACACCGGGCGCGAATAATAATAGCCCTGCAGCAGCGTAACGTCCATCTCGCCTACGATATCCGCAACCTTGCTGTTTTCCACGCCTTCCACGATCGAGCCGTAACCGAGCCGCCTGCACATATCAAGCAGGTTATTGATGATCACATGGTCAATGTCATGCCCCGGCTGTGACAGTTCCCGGACAAAAGAATGCTCCACCTTGATGTAATCCACATGGAGGTATTTTAACATTTCCAAAGATGCATACGCCGTCCCAAAATCGTCCAGCGCCACTTTAAAGCCCCGCCCGCGCAGCCGGTCAAACAACGCCGCAAGCTCCTGCGGCACATCCACCTGGCAGCTCTCCGTAAGCTCAATGATCATGTAGGACGGATCCACTCCATACCGGTCAACGTAAGCCATCAGCCGCTCTTCAAACGTCTCATCCATAAACTGCTGGTAAGACACGTTAAAGCTGACCTGCAGCTCCCCATACCGCTTACGCCATGCCACCTGCTGCTGGATGGCCTGTTCCATGACCCAGAACCCGACTTCGCGGATGCCGCCGTATTCCTCAAGCGCCTTGATAAATTCCATCGGGTAGGAATCTTTGATCTGCTCCCCTTTCCATCGGAGCAGGCACTCGCACCCTTCGATCCTGTGTGATTTTGCGCCGACAAACGGCTGGAAATACAGCTCAAATCCCTGAAAGCCGTTCCGGATGCTGTTTTTCAGGTCTTCCCGCAAAATCTGGTTCCGCTCATGCTTTTTCGCGATCTCATCCGAGAAATATACCAGCGTCCCGCGGCAACTGTTTTTTGCATATTCCATGGAATGCTCCAGCCTGTTGATCAGCCCCTCTCTGGTATTCGCGTTTTTCGGGAACGATACGCCGCCTGCGGAAACAGAAAGGCTGATGACCCGCCCGTCGCTCATTTTCACCGCGTCTACGCTGCGGCCCACCTTTTCAAAAAATTCCTTTAATTCATCCTGCCCGGCCCCAAAGGCGACAATCAGAAATTCATCCCCGCCAAACCGGAACAGCTTCCACTCCGGCCTGCCAAGCTCCCTTATCCTGCGTGAAAACTCGACCAGCAGCGCGTCCCCGGTATTATAGCCGTAATTGCCCACGATCTTACGGAACCCGTCAATGCCGATTAACAGCGCAGTCCCTTCCAGGGAAGCAAAATCGTAATGGCGCAGCTCATGCGTCGTCAGGAAACCGGTCAGCGTGTCGTATTTATTCTGGCCGTCAAGCCTTGTCATAAGGCCGGCAAAAATCTTCGGGCTGCCGTCTTTATCCCAGATGACGCTGCCCTTGCACTCCACCCAGACATACTCCCCCCTGCGGTTCCTCGCCCGGTACTGGCAGTCATGGCGGCTTTTTTTGCCGGAAAACACACCCATAATGTCCGCGTTATACATCGCCCGGTCGTCCGGATGCACATGCTCCTCCCACACGCTCGCCGCGTTCTCCAGATATTCACTGTCCAGGCCGAAATAATCCACAGACGCTTTCGACCAGCGGGAAATGTCTGTCTTCATATCGCATACATATATGTAAACATTATCTGACGCAGAGGCAAACGCTTCAAATAATTCATTATTAAAAACATCACTCATCTGATACCCACCTTCTTTTCATGGAGCCATGCACTATCTGCTAAATAATTATTTTAACACAAAAAGAAGTTTTTATCTACGCTTTTTTTGATAAATATTTACACATGCGCTTAATAGAGCCCCGCGAACAGCGGCGCAAGCAAAACCGTCACGACGCCCGAAACCGCGATCGACAGCCCGCTCATCGCGCCTTCGACCTCGCCCATCTCTATCGCCTTTGCCGTACCGACCGCATGGGAAGCCGAACCGATCGCTATGCCCTTTGCCACCGGGTCTGTAATGCGGAATATGCGGCAGGCCGCTTCCGCCGCCATATTGCCGATCACGCCCGTAATAACGATAACGGCGACGGTAACCGTCACAATCCCGCCGAGTTCTTCCGAAACGCCCATGCCGATCGCCGTCGTGATGGATTTTGGCAGGAGCGTCACATACTCCGTATGCGACAGGCCAAACAGCGCGCACAAAACAAGCACGCATCCCATGCTCGTAAGCGCCCCTGACAAAATCCCCGCCAGGATCGCGGCGGCATTCTTTTTTAACAGTTCCATCTGCTCGTACAGCGGCGCCGCAAGGCACACCGTCGCCGGCGTCAGGAAATAACTCAGGTATTTCGCGCCCGCATCGTAAGTCTCATAATCCACATGGAACAGCAGCAAAAACGCGATAACCAGCGCAATCGCTATCAGCAGCGGGTTAAATACCGCAAGCTTCCACTTCTTTTTTATAAACAGCCCGGCCTCATAAGCCGCAAGGCTTACCAGCGCGCCGAAAAACAGCGATTCTTTTAACAGCGCATTCATTTCCCCATCCCTTTCTGTCCTTTTTTACGCATGATCCGCTGCGTCACCCTGCCGGAAACCGCCATTACCGCAAACGTTGACGCAACCATAATGACCGTTACCGGAAACAGAACCGGACGCAGCGCGTCCCATGACGTGATCAGCCCGACGCCCGCCGGGATAAACATCAGCGGCATAATTTCAATCAGGTATTTCGCCGTTTCTTTTATCGCACTCAGCTTCAGGATTCCCGTTTCCAGCAAAAGAAACAGCAGCGCCAGCCCATAGATGCCTGCCGGAACCGGGAACGGCAGCGCATATTTTAACAGCTCGCCCGCAAAAGAAACCGCCAGTATCGTCATCAACTGCTTTAAATATTTCATCTGTCCGTCTCCTTTATAAACGGGTGAAGCCATGTGGCCTCACCCGCTCATCACGTTTAGTATTTTCTTTTTTCCAGTACATCATACATCTTTTTTACCCGGCTGGCAATACCGGATTTAACGTTTCTGTATGAAAAACGTATCCGCCAGCAGCAGCCAGTTGGCGCGGAACAGCCGCATAATCTGCCAGTAGCCCATGCCATGAAGGCCATACTCTTCTACCAGCCCGAATTTTGCCCGCATACTCCTGACGTCCTCAAACCACACTTCATGCTGCGCCTCTCCGTTATAATACGTAAAAAACGGCGACTGCGCCGTTTCATCAAACTGGATCGGCACGCCGTTTTCGATCGCGATGCGGACGGCCTGCAGGTTGCTGATATTCTGCGCTTTGGAAACGCCCTGCTGAAACGGGAGCGTCCAGTCATATCCATAATTCGGTATCCCCAGGTCGATCTTTTCCGCCGGGATCCTGGTCAGCGCATATTCAACCACCCGCCGCACCTGCGAAAGCGGCGCGACCGCCATCGGAGGGCCATACGTATACCCCCATTCATATGTCATCAGCAAAACCCGGTCAGCGGCTTCCCCAAGCAGCGCATAATCCTTCCCCTCATACAAAGTCCCCGGCTGGTTATCCGACGTCTTTGGGGCGAGCGCGACGGAAACCGGATAGCCGATGCGGTTGACGGCTTCCCGCACATTCCGGACAAAATCGGCAAACGGCACGCGATCTTTTGCCAAAATATATTCAAAATCAATATCTACGCCCTGATAGCCTTTTTGCTGTACCGTTTCCAGCAATTCCCGGATAAACCGCTCCTGCGCCTGCATATCGTTTGTAATCCTGCTGATCAGATAATTATTAAACCGGCCGGACTCATCAAACGGCGTGACCGTCAGAACCGGCTCCGTCCCCGCCGCAAGCGCGGCGTTAATCAGCGGCGCGTCATCAACAGAGGGACGCACCAGCGCGCCTTCCACAGTAAATCCGTAAGAAAACACCGACAGCTGCGTGAGGTACGGGAGCGTCTGCCCGAGGGTTTCCATATTAATATACGGATAGGCATATCCGTTTACAGAAACCGTCCTTTTCGCCTGCGGGGGCGTCCCGGCAGACAGCAGTAACGCTTCCCCGACGGCAAGCGCATAAGGGTATGCGATCTGGTTATTATATATGACAGAATCCACAGAAACGCCCTGCTCTTCCGCAATCTTATCCACGCTGTCCCCCGGCTGTACGATATAAATCTCCATATCTGTAAAAACCTTTTTTTATAACTTATGTCCCGGGCGTCGCATCATGCTTCTTTTTTCATGTCTCCTGTGAAAAATAACATAAGAAACCGCGCAAAATTACATAATTTTCTCAAATAATTTCTTCATTTTACAATTGGAAAGATGATCAAAATACGTTATAATCAGAAAAGATAATGGAAAGCGTGGTGTGATTTGTGTATAAACGAAAATTTATGCCGACCCGCAGGCTGAAAGCCGGTATGCGGATCGACCAGTCTATTGTAGACCGTCTGGGGAGAAATCTGGTCGCAAAAGGCTCACAGCTGGATGATTATGTCATAGATTCCATGCTCAAACTCGGCGTCATGGGCGTTTATATTTATGATGGGGAATGTGAACCGGAGGACGAAAACAAGATCACTTCACCTGCGGCGAAAAAAAACATTGAACGCCTGTACACCGAAGACCGTTCCAAAGTCACTTTATCAGACAGTGTCCGCGAACGCGTCGCCGAGGGCATCCAATACATATATAATAACACCGGTTCCGACAGGCTCGCCGATGCTACGGACAGCATCGCGACCGACCTGATGAGCGCCATTGAGAGCAACGACGCAGTCGCCATTGATATCAGCGCGCTGAAAACAAGCGATGAATATACCTTTAAACACAGCGTGGACGTCGCCACCATCGCCATGATCCTCGCCAAAAAACAGGGGCTGTCCAAGACGGAAATCTATGAGATCGGCGTTTCCGGGCTCTTACATGACGTCGGAAAGACAATGGTTCCAAATGAGATCCTGAACAAACCCGGCAGGCTGGACGATGACGAATTTGCCGTCATGAAACAGCATTCCGTCTTCGGCTACCGTATGATCAAAGATAATCCGGAATTTAATAACGCGATCTCGCTCGGCGTCCTGCAGCACCACGAAAAGCTGAACGGAAAAGGCTATCCGCTCGGTTTCCCGGCAAACCAGATCTCTCCTTACGCAAGAATCCTGTCGGTAGCCGATATCTATGACGCGCTGGTAACGGAACGCCCTTATAAAAAGGCATACTCGCAGCGGGACGCGGTAGAAATGATCATGTCCATGACGGACGAGCTTGACATGGCCGCCATGCAGAGTTTCCTTGAGAGCATGATCTTATATCCGGTCGGAACCGTCGTGGAGCTTAGCACCGGCGAAAAAGCCAAAGTGGTAAAAAACAACCCGAATTTTATTCTCCGCCCGACTGTCGTCGCGCTGAAAACAGGAAAGATCTATGACCTGGGGCAGGATCTGAAATGCGCAAGCATTATCATCAATTAAAAGAAAAACGGTCTGCGCTCTATCCGGCGCAGACCGTTTTTCTTTTGTTCCGCCTGCATATAAACAGCTCCGGCCCACATCAATGTTTCTCCGGCAGTATCATAACTTTCAGGTAATCTTCCGACCGGTCACGCATGATATACAGCCCACGATCCAGCTCTTTCAGGCCGAATCTATGCGATATGAACTGTTCCGGCCGGACTTTGCCCCGATCCAGCCGGTCTATGGCATAATCCCAGTCCGACCGGTTTCCGGTTTCCGCGTCCGGGCCGGCAAAAAAAGAGGAATTCCATGTGCCTGTGACCAAAAGCTGGTTACGGAGAATCTTCCAGTAAACCTGCTTGTCCAACACCATATCGGCGTATGGATTTCCGACAAGGCATACTCTGCCGCCTGCCGCCGTCAGGCTCACCGCCTGTGAAACCGTTTCATTCCGCCCGACGCACTCAAAAAACACATCCGCGCCTGCCCCGCCGGTGCGCTGCAGCAGCCAGTCCGCCGTCTCCCCGCGCCTGCTGTCACAGTAATGATTCTCCGGAATCCCAAGCGCCAATGCCCTGTCCTTCTGGTATTCTTTGTTCCCGATCACAAACAGGCGCTCTATGCCGCGCTCCCGCAGGAACATGGCAAGCAGCATACCAATCGTGCCGAGGCCGCATATGGCAACGGTTTCCTCACCCGCCATATCCGCCGGAAAAACCCGCCGCATCGCATGTACGGCGACCGCCATCGGTTCGAGCATCGCCGCCTGCTCATAAGACACATTCGCCGGCAGCTCCGTCAGACAGCGCACAGGAACCGCGGCATACTCCGCAAACCCTCCGTCGCGCCGGGAGCCAAGATAACTGTAACTCCTGCACATCTCATATTTCCCGGCCCTGCATGGAAGGCAGGCGCGGCATGGAATCAGCGGATAAACGCCCACGCGCTTATGCAGCCATCTTTTATCCACGCCTTTACCAAGCCCCACAACCTCTCCCGCAAACTCATGGCCGGGGATGAGCGGCATTTTATGCGCGCCGTCGCGACAGATGCGCGGGACGTCCGAACCGCAGACGCCCGCCGCCTTTACTGCAACCAACGCTTCCGTTTCCTGAAGCTGCGGCTCCTGTATTTCCTCATAACGAAAATCCCCAACCTTATGCAATACCCACGCTTTCATCCTGTTTTCCTATCCTTTCTTTTCAGGCCCCACTTCACACTCCCGCCGGAAACGCTCCAGATCCGCATACGTAGTGATCTTGTAATTATCCTCGTCCCCCGGTATCATGACAATATCCAGCCCCGCCAAAACGGCAGGCTCGGTGGAGCCGTTGATTTTGCGTATTTTTTCCGGCAGCAGCGCCTGATTCGCTTCATAATATGGCCCGATCCGGAACGCTTCCGGCGCCTGTCCGGCATAAATCTGTCCGCGGTCTAACAGGGAGGTTATCGTGCGCCCGTCCCCGCTCGCATACAGCGTGTCTTTCATCGGCAGCGCCGGGATCACGCCGTCATGCCCCTGCGCCGCCGCAAGGCAGTCTGCGGTCTGCCGCTCCGACAGCCGCGGCCTGGCGGCGTCATGGATAAACACATAATCGGTATCCGCCGCATATTTTTTTATATCTTCCAAACCATTTAAAATAGAAAGCTGCCGGTTCCATCCCGGCGCAGAAAACCCGCAAAACTTTTTTTCTGTATCTGCCGTTTCCAGCCACTCCCTTATCTGCGCCTGCCATTTCCCGTCAGCGACAATCTGTATCCGGTCGATCGAACGGCTCTTTGAAACAGTCTCCACGCAGTAGCAGAGAATCGGCTTATCGTTTACTTTTATGTATTGTTTGGGAATATCCGAAGCAAGCCTGCTCCCGACGCCTCCCGATAAAATCAGCGCAATATTCATATCCGGCACCCCTGAAACTTGTATTTTAACTCATACCGATTTTAACATGGCTGCCCCAATATTTCAATTCTAAAAACAGGAAATAAAATCCTGATATTCTGTTTCCATCCGCCGTCTTTTTATGCTAAAATAAATGGATAAAAATAATGCTGATTGAAATGGAGATGGCATAAAATGGCAAATGATTTTTCAGCGGGAAGCATTAAAAAGAGCATCATCCTGCAGGCAATTCCGCTGATCATGGCGCAATTGGTACAATTATTATACAACGTGGTCGACCGCATTTATATCGGGCACCTGCCCGGAAGCGGGAGCCTGCCGCTGACAGGAATCGGTCTGGTATTTCCCATCACGACGCTGATCGCAGCTTTTACCAATTTATTCGGGACGGGCGGCGCGCCGTTATTTGCAATGGCAAGAGGGGCAAAACAGGAAGCGCGCGCGGAGAAAATCCTCGGCAATACGTTTTCATTACTGCTCGGGTGTTCCCTTTTATTGCTGCTGCTTTGTTATTTATGCAAAAAACCGGTACTGTATTTATTCGGCGCGAGCGACGCTTCTTATAGATATGCGGATGCATATTTAAAGATTTATCTTTTGGGGACGCCGTTTGCCATGCTCTCGACGGGCCTGAACGGATTTATCAATGCGCAGGGATTTCCGCGCACCGGAATGATGACGATCGTGCTTGGCGCATGTCTGAACCTGGTTCTCGATCCGCTGTTTATTTATGTGTTCGATATGGGCGTGAGCGGCGCGGCGATTGCGACGGTCATCAGCCAGGCCGTATCGGCGGCATGGGCCGTTTCTTTTTTGAAAGGGAAAAAAGCGCCGTTACATATCCGAAAAAAATATATGCGGATCGAACTGCCGCTTGCAAAAAACATCACCGCGCTTGGCATGGCGGGATTTATCATGCAGGGGACGAACTGCCTGGTGCAGATCGTCTGCAATGCGACGCTCAAACGATATGGCGGCGACCTGTATGTCGGCATTATGACGGTGATCAATTCGGTGCGCGATATTTTGTCGCTGCCGGTGAGCGGCATCTCGAGCGGCGCGCAGCCAGTGCTCAGTTATAATTATGGCGCAAAGGCGTATGGCCGGGTAAAACAGGGGATCCGTTTCGCGGCGTTTCTCGGCATCGCGTATACGCTGGCGGCCTGGCTGTTTGTTATCGAAAAACCGCATTTCCTGATCTCCGTATTCATGCAGGATAAAACCGCGCTTGACGCGGGCGTTGCGGCATTAAAGCTATATTTCTTCGGGTTTTTCTTTATGGCGTTTCAGTTTACGGGACAGTCCACGTTTACCGCGCTCGGTTATTCCAAACACGCCATCTTTTTTTCGCTGTTTCGCAAGGCGCTGATCGTGGTTCCGCTGACGCTGCTGCTGCCGCGTCTCGGAATGGGCGTAGATGGCGTATTCGCCGCAGAGCCGATCTCCAATGCGATCGGAGGGCTGGCCTGCTTCTTAACGATGTGGCTTACGGTATACCGCAGGCTGGGAGAGGAGCGCCGATGAAAAAAGGGGCTGCCGCGCGACAGCCCCTTTCCGGGATTATCCAATTGTATATTTCCTTTGCTGCTCCTGTAAAAACGCAGGATCGTCAAAATAGTCGATCTTCATGGCGCGCCGCACCGCTTTTAAGGTCTGCGCCGCTTTTTTCTGCGCCGCTTCCGATCCGCTTTTCAGGATCTCGTAGACGCCCTCGATATCTTTTTCGTATTCCGCCCTGCGCGCGCGGATCGGGCTTAACTCCTCCTGCATGACATTGTTCAGGAATTTTTTCACCTTGACGTCCCCGAGACCGCCGCGTTTATAATGCTCCTTTAATTCATCCAGGTTCGCATACTCCGGCAGATACTCCGCAAAATGCCCGTCATTGCTGAACGCGTCCAGATAAGTAAATACGGTATTCCCCTCCAGTTTGCCGGGATCCTGTACGCGGATATGATCCGGGTCGGTAAACATGGACATGACTTTTTTCTTTACGTCCGCTTCCGTTTCAGACAGATAAATGCAGTTGCCCAGCGATTTGCTCATCTTCGCCTTGCCGTCCGTCCCCGGAAGCCGCAGACACGCCTCGTTATCCGGCAGGAGAATCTGCGGTTCCGTCAGCGTTTCGCCGTATACGGAGTTAAATTTGTGGACGATCTCCCGCGTCTGTTCGATCATCGGCGCCTGATCCTCGCCAACGGGAACCGTCGTTGCCCCAAACGCCGTAATGTCCGCCGCCTGGCTGATCGGATAAGTAAAAAATCCGACCGGGATGCTCGTTTCAAAATTGCGCATCTGGATCTCTGATTTTACCGTAGGATTGCGCTGCAGGCGCGATACAGTGACAAGGTTCATGTAATAAAAGGACAGTTCCGTCAATTCGGTAACGGTTGACTGGACAAAAATATTCGATTTCGCAGGGTCAAGCCCGGCGGATAAATAATCAAGCGCCACCTCCATAATATTGTCGCGTATTTTCGAAGGATTGTCGGCATTGTCTGTCAGGGCCTGCGCGTCTGCGATCATAATATAGATCTCATCAAATGCGCCTGATTCCTGCAGCTCCACCCTGCGTTTTAACGAACCGACATAATGTCCCACATGCAGTTTCCCCGTTGGACGGTCGCCGGTTAAAATGATTTTTTTCTGGTTTTCCATTTTTTATTTCTCCATTCTCAACTTGAATCATTCTTTTACTTTTATGAGGGAAAAATCATCGATCGTCCCCCACCCGCCTGCGCCGCATGTTACGCTTACGCCGACCGTCAGTTCTCCGCCCTCTGCGACTTTGATTTTCGCAAGCTCCGGCGTCTGCCATACGCACCAGCCGTCTAAGGTGACAGGCGCGGACGATATCGTTTTTCCGTTTTGGATCACATACAGATAAATCCCGGCGTCTGCGCCGACATCGCCGCCCTGTATATGGACTGCGGCCTTATACGTACCGGCCTCCAATCCGGTGACGGTCTGTTCCACCTGAAATTCCTGCGCGCTTTCACTCCAAAAATGAAAGCTGTTTGCGCCGGAAAAGGCGTCCGTTTCTTTTTCCTGAATATCCGTTGGATTGGCGTCGCCTTTATGCGACACGTGCCACATCGAAATGTCGTTTTGCTCAAAGCCCGGATTCAACAGCCAGTTTTTATTTGCGACAGTGACCTGGCAGGAGACTTCTGTGCCGTCCTCGAGCTTTCCATTTACCGTATATTCGCCTTCTTTTTTCGTATCGATCGCCTGTATCTGCGTTTCGTCCCATGTGACGCTTTCGGTTCCGTTGAAAGAGCGGTCGTTATAAGTTACTTTTACGGCTGTCGGCAGCTGGATTTCTTCGCCGATATTTACCGCCGCGGCCGTCTCCTCTACAAAATCCACTTTCTTTTCGCATGACGCGCCATAGTTGACATACTTAAATACGTCCAAAGATGGCAGCGGATGGCCCGTAAAATCAAACAGCGCCTGATTATCCCAGGAGCAGCCCCCGTAATATTGCCCGGCGTCATCTTTATCATAAGAAGCGGAATAGCTGGAAGCCCAGCCGGATCCATAAGTTTCCCATCGTTTTTCGTTTTCTTCCGCCGCGGAAGAATCGCCGACCGGAATCCATGCGCCTTCCCAGTAAAAAACGCCGAGCGCGGACGCATCAGAAGCCGCCGCCATAAGATCGCGCAGGCAGTTCGCCTGGCTCTGCACGCTTGCCGCATACCCCTCCGTCAGTTCATCTTCCCCGACGCTGTTGGCAAAGCCGTCGCCGTCTTCCGTCGTATAGCAGTAAGACGTTTCGAGGATCGCCGTCTCTTTTCCATACGAGTTTTTCAGGTCTTTTAAAACCGCTTCCATATTGTCCATCGTCCCATGCCAGTACGGATAATAGGAAACGCCGAATATGTCGTAATCAAGGCCGGCGTCTTCCAGCGTCTGCGCATAGGAAACGGTCTTATCATGGTCTTCGATATTGGTAAAATGCACAGCGATCTGGATCTCCTGTCCGGTTTCGGAGGCAATCTCGCGGACTGCCCGGCTGCCCTGTTTTAACAATTCCGTTACATTGGCCCAATTTTTTTCACCGGACATCCCGTTATTGATCTCGTTTCCAATCTGCGCCATGCCGATATCCGCTCCCGCATCCAGAATTGTCTGCAGGCTCTCCTTCGTAAACGTATACAGCGCCTGCCCTTTCTCCTTCAGAGCCATATCCGCCCACGCTTTTGGCGCGAACTGCTTTGCCGGATCCGCCCAGAAATCGGAATAGTGAAAGTCCACAAGCAGCTTCATGCCGTATTTTGCCGCCCTTGCGCCGATCTCTGCCGCCTTCTCCACATCGCAGTTGCCGCCGCCGTAGCCGTTCCCATCCGCGTCATACGGGTCGTTCCACACGCGCACGCGGATATAGTTTACGCCCGCGTCCGCCAGCACGCGAAACAGATCTTCCTCTTCGCCCTGCTCATTATAATATTTCACGCCGCTCTCTTCCTCGGCGATCACGCTGGATACGTCCATCCCCTTGATAAAGTTTTCGGGAAGATCTTTGATCGGTTCCACAAAAATATCCGCTTCCTCTTCGCCGTCCGGAAGCTGCGCTTCATAAACATCCGTCTCTGCGGCGGATTGCGGCGTCTGCGCCTCCTCTGCGGCGGAATCTTCTGCGGCGGTCTGCGCCTCCTGTTTCTTTCCGCCCTGCTCATCCATCTCATTTTTTGTCTGTCCACAGGCCGCCACGCCAAGCGACAGTGCGGCAGACAAAAGAATGCCCCAAAATTTCTTTTTCATAAAACACTCCTTTTCTGTTTTCTGCTTACCCGCGGGAACGAATGCCGGACAGGCCGTTTCAATCCCTGCGGTCTGCCTTTTTTGCCGTCTTTTCGGCATACATGATCTCGTCTGCTTCCCGGACATAATCATCGAGCGTTCTGTCCGTCTCCATATCCGTAAACACCGCGCCGATACTGACCGTCAGCGGATAAGGCAGGTTCATCTGTTCGGCGGTCTGCGCGATTTTCTGCCGTATCGCCCGGATCATGCGGGCAAGCGCCTCTTCACTGATCATTTCATGGATCACCAGAAATTCATCTCCGCCTGTACGCACAGGAACAGCGTCCTGTGAGCAATTCTCCATGATCGTCCCCGCGATTGTCTTGATCGCAAAATCTCCATGCACATGGCCGAAGTTATCGTTGATATATTTGAGTCTGTCCATGTCGATAAACAGGATGAGCAGGTTTTCTTTTGCCGCTTTTTTCTGGTCAAATAATGTACAGGCGAGCCGCTGATAGCCCAGGCGGTTGTACATGCCGGTCATGGAATCCCGCACATACAGATCCGACAGCTTCCGGTTCATATATTCAAGGATTTCCTTTTTATGCAGGTTTTCCATTGCGGAAGTCAGTGTGTTGACGACCTGGAATAAATATTGTTTTTCCATCAGATAGACTGCGTTTCGGATAACGAAATACCCAACCGTATAATTCCGGAAATGCAGCGGCATAAACAGAAAATCCGTCCCGCCCTCATCAAAATCAAACATCGGAAACAGTTCGGTTATTTTCATCCCCTCAGTGTCCCGCATCTCGCCATTTTCATAAGCAAATGCAACGTTCATGCGTTCCGGATAACCTTCGGTATGGAATTCTTCCTCTTCCGACAGCAGGAATCCGGCATTTTCCGCGCGGCGGCGGTAATCATCCATATGTCCATCTATGATCACGTACATTGCGTCGCATTTCATCGCGGGGATACATTCCGGTATCCATTTCATCATTTCCCTCACCGTCTTGCAGCGGAGCAGTTCGTATTCCAGCTCAAGCGCCTGTTCTTCAAATTCATTGGTCTCAATGCCGTACATGATCTGCGCTTTCGCGTGTTCCCGTTCATCCGCTTCCGTCCCTTCCGTACAGCCGCAGCTTTCCCAGAAAATACATTTCGTCTCCGTATAAATGAAACTCCCCGCAGCAGAGCTGCGGGGTATCAGCCCGAGACTCGCTTCGCTCGTCATTAGTTTGTTACGCAGCAGAGCTGCGGGGAATTAGACCCGAAGAGATTAAACCGCGGGACGCTCTGCCCGTTCCACAGCCGGATAAAAATATCCGCGCACCGGTAGCCGACCTCTTCGCGGATATGCCCGACCGTCGTAAGATGCGGAGAATAAAAACACGCTTTGTCAAAGTTGTCAAATCCCGACACCAGGAAATCTTCCGGGACGCGGTACCCTCTGCGTGCGGCCGCCTCGCAGACGCCTACGGCGATATTGTCATTCGCGCAGATAACGGCCTCCGGAATCGTTCCGCCAAAACGGCCGAACATCGTGTCAAACCCATTGCAACCGCACTGGTATTCAAAGCTCTCATAATAAAAGCTGCTTTCACCGTAAGGGATATTATGCCCACGCATATAGTCTTTCAGCGCATTTACGCGCACTCTGTTTTCATAATTATCCTCAGGCCCCATGATAAACCAGAATCTGCGGCAATGGTGGCATTCATGCATATGCGCGATCATTTCCTGTATCGCTTTATAATTATTGATGCCGACATAATAAAAATCCTCGATCTCATTTGCAATGGAAATCACAGGCTTTCCCGTTTTTTTTGCCGCTTTGATAACATTGTCACGCACATCCTCATAACGGATATTGTTCAGGTCAAGTATGATCCCGTCAAAATCGTTCAGGTCGGGCAGGCGGTAAATATTGTATTCTCCGATATTGTAATCATTGTCGCGGCTCCAGTCGCCGGAACTGTTAAAAATATACAGATTGGCCGCTTCTCCCGTCTCGCGGAGCCTCTGCAGGATTCCGGCGGGCCACGCATATGTAAAGAAGCGTTTCCACCCATCCATAATCAATGCGATTTTTTTCATGCTTATCCTCTCCGGTGATCTATTTTTGGCTGAGGCAATATTTTTCCTGCCGTAAATATCTTATCAAAAATATACGGAAAATTCAATGGACTTATTTTTTTGATGAATAAAGATTGACTTTATGTGCAAAAAGACTTTCAGGAGGACATTCAGGCTGGAGAGGAATTTAATAGTTTTTGGCATTTTCATATTCTTAGTTCTTCTACTATCATCTCATCATCAAGGGAATGCGGCTCCGTCTCAAAATCGGGAAATATATCGCCATGCGAGCGCTTATACTTCCCGTTTTTTATGTTTTATTGCAAATACGAGAGCGCCTCCTGCTCTGACAGGCCGTAATCCTCCACCAGCGCTGCTTTAATGTCTGCATCACTCGCATTAAAACGGCGCAGGCTTTTCACTGTTGCCTTTATTGTGCGTTTGGCGGTTTCTTTTTCTACGCGCTCCGCGGTTTCCTTCTCCACGCGCTCCGCGGTTTCTTTCTCTACGCGTTCCGCGGTTTCCTTCTCTACGCGTTCCGCAGTTTCCTTCTCCACACGCTCCGCAGTTTCCTTCTCCACGCGTTCCGCAGTCTTCTTTCGTTCCTGCAATACTGCCGTATTTACGATTTCGTCAATCTCCGGTTTCATGATCTCCATCAGCGCCTGGCACATCGTCTCATCTCCTCTCAACAGTTCCTCAACCACTTCTTTATTGGTGGCTACGCTTACTTCAAATATGGCGTCGATCAGGCTTCTTTCCTCCTGGCTCTCTGTGTTTCTGGAATACGCTATGGCATGCGCCATCTCTTGCTTTGTCACCCTGCCGGAAAGCAGATGCAGCCACTCATGCGCTCCGCTGTCCAGCTCGCTCCCCACGATGATTCAGCAGATGCTCCCTTTTGATGCTGAGGCGGTCTTTTTCCTTTATAAACTCCATTTCAAGCGCCGCCCCAAAAGCGGGATGCCACTGCAGTTTTCTATGCTTCATCTGGGCGCCTGCGTTTTTCCTTGGGGTTGTTTCTTTTGTTTGCTTTTCTGCCATTCGGCGCTCCTTTGTTGAATTTTGTTTTATCAGATTTATTATACCGCCATAGCGCCGGGGTTGTAAAGAATAAGTTTCTTTCTGCTTTTATTTTTCTATTTTATATTGAAACAAAAAAACGATTATATAATATCCAGCGGAATTATCAATAAATAGTTATGACAGCAACAAAAAAACTGCAAATAATCCGGATTTAAATTTACTTCTTTTGCACCGTATGTTAGAATACGGATATATGCAGGATCATCCGGAATATCCTGTAAATATTTTATAATCAGAAAGGAGATTTCTATGTTAAGATTCACATTACCACGGGATTTGTACCACGGCGAGGACGCGCTTGCAAGCCTCAAGACGCTCGAGGGAAAGAAAGCCATGATCGTCGTAGGCGGCGGCTCTATGAAACGCGGCGGCTTTTTGGACAAAGCGGTCGGTTATCTGAAAGAAGCGGGCATGGAAGTAGAGCTGTTTGAGGGCGTAGAGCCGGATCCATCTGTGGAAACCGTTATGAAGGGTGCGGAGGCCATGCGCAGATTTGAGCCGGACTGGATCGTTTCCATGGGCGGCGGCTCGCCGATCGATGCGGCAAAGGCCATGTGGGCGTTTTATGAGTATCCGGAAACAAGCTTTGCGGATCTGATCACGCCGTTTAACTTCCCGAAGCTGCGCACAAAAGCAAAATTCTGCGCGATCCCGTCCACGTCCGGCACAGCTACGGAAGTAACCGCCTTTTCTGTAATTACGGATTATTCCAAGGGGATCAAATATCCGCTCGCGGACTTTAACATTACGCCCGACGTGGCAATCGTCGATCCCGCGCTCGCAGAAACGATGCCTCCGAAGCTGACCGCGCATACCGGCATGGACGCCATGACACACGCGATCGAAGCGTACGTTTCCACGCTGCACTGCGAATACACCGATGCGCTTGCGCTGCACGCCATTCAACTGATCCACAATGAGCTTGTAAAATCCTACAATGGCGACATGGAATCCCGCGCAAAGATGCATGACGCACAGTGTCTGGCGGGCATGGCGTTCTCAAATGCGCTGCTTGGCATCGTACACTCCATGGCGCACAAGACGGGCGCAAATTACACCGGCGGGCACATTATCCACGGCTGCGCAAACGCCATGTATCTGCCAAAGGTCATCAAATACAATGCAAAAAATAAAGAGGCGGCGGAACGCTATGCACAGATCGCGCGCTTTATCAACTTAAAGGGCAACACAACGGCGGAGCTGGTAGACGCCCTGATCGCGGAACTGCGTGACATGAACAGCCAGCTGAACATTCCGACGAGCATCCAGTATTATGGAGAGGGCGGCGTGATCAATATGGACGGCGGCATTATCGACGAAAAGGAATTTCTTGACAAACTGTCTGAGACAGCGAAAAATGCGATCGGCGACGCCTGCACCGGCTCGAACCCGCGCCAGCCAAGCCAGGAAGATATGGAAAAACTGTTAAAAGCCTGCTATTATGATACGGAAATTGACTTTTAACGTCTGATCTTATATCCATAAGCCGGATGAATGGCCCCGGCGCATAAAAGGCATGAAACCTCATACCGGTTTCATGCCTTTCTTTTATCGGCGCACGGTTTTTATTTTAAGTGGTCAACCGCCGCCCGCTCGATCGGAAGCCCTGCCGCATAGACCGCAAGGAAATCGTCAAAGCCTTTCACATCTGCAGGATCCGGATCCATCTTCGTGCCCTCCTGTCCCGCAAACACTTTGTTGTTCAGATAATCATCCAGCGTTTCGCCGTCCGCCTTATTTACCATATAAGAAGCCAGAAGCGCGATGCCCCACGCGCCGCCCTCGCCCGCTGTCTCCATAACAAATACCGGAGCGTCGATCGCCGCCGCAAGGATGCTCTGCCCGACGCCTTTTGTCTTGAACAGGCCGCCATGCCCGAGCATTTTGTCCACCTTTACGCCCTCTTCCTTCAGCATCAGGTTCAGGCCCGTCTTTAATACGCTGAGGGACGCCATCAGATGCACACGCATAAAGTTTGCAAGGTTAAACTTACTGTCCGGCTTGCGCACGAATAACGGCCGCCCGGCTTCAAAGTTTGTAACATGCTCGCCGGAGAAATAATTATATGCCAAAAGCCCGCCGCAGTCTTTGTCGCCCTCCAGCGCCTTGTTATACAGCGTCCCGAACAGCTGGTTCATGTCCACGCTCATGCCGAAGCTCTCCGCAAATTCTTTAAACAGATTTACCCATGCATTCAGATCCGATGTACAGTTATTGCAGTGCACCATGCCTACCAGATTGCCGGTCGGCGTCGTCACAAGGTCAATCTCCTCATACACCTTTGAAAGCTCTTTTTCCATAACGACCATGCCGAATACCGACGTCCCCGCAGATACATTTCCGGTGCGCACGGCAACGCTGTTTGTCGCCACCATGCCTGTGCCCGCGTCGCCTTCCGGCGGGCAGACCGGAATCCCTGCCTGTAATTTACCGGACACATCCAGCTTCTTTGCGCCTTCCGCCGTCAGCGCGCCCGCGTCTTCCCCCGCCAAAAGCACTTTCGGAAGGATATCCCTTAATTTCCATGAAAATCCTTTGCCGGAAATCCGCTCGTCAAACAGATCGACCATTTTCTGGTTATAATCCTTTGTTTCAATGTCGATCGGGAACATACCGGAAGCTTCGCCAACGCCAAGCGCCTTCACGCCGGTAAGCTGCCAGTGGATATAGCCCGCCAGCGTCACCAGATAATCGATCTTTCCGACATGCTCTTCCCCGTTTAAGATCGCCTGGTCTAAATGCGCAATGCTCCATCTCTGCGGGATATGGTACTGAAACAATTCCGTCAGCTGTGCGGAAGCCTGCTCCGTAATCGTATTCCTCCATGTCCGGAACGGCACTAACAATTCTCCCTCTTTGTCAAATGCCATATAGCCGTGCATCATAGCGGAAAATCCGATCGCCGCCAGCTTTGTCACTTCTACGCCGTACTGCGCCTTTACATCTTCCGCCATCTTTGTGTAGCTGTCCTGCAGGCCCGTCCAGATATCATCCAGCGTATACGTCCAGACGCCGTTCTCCAGACGGTTTTCCCAGTCATGCGCGCCGGACGCGATCGGCGCATTGTCCTCCCCGATCAGCACTGCCTTGATTCTGGTCGAACCAAATTCGATCCCCAGAACCGCCCTGCCATTTTCAATGACATCTTTAATTTCACTCATTATTTGCCCTCCCATAATATAGAATGATTTTATTTATACTGCTATGCGCAGCTTTCAGCTTAATAACTCATCGATCAGCCCGCAGATCTCATCGACGGAAAGATCCTCCATCCATGCGCTGATCCGCGCCACCGGCTCTTTATATTTTTCCGGCAGGCGGTAATCCTTTAATTCCTCAAGCATGGAAAAAACCTTTGCGAAATCAAATTCTTCAATACACTGGCGGATACTCGCAAGCGCATGCCGCATAAACGTTTCATCCAGCTCTTCTTTTTCCGCCTCCGCCGTCTCCTCCTCCGGAAAATAATGCAGCATGACCTGCCCGATATGGCCGATCAGCGCGCCATACGCACTCTGGAACGCCTCTGTATTTGCGTCAATATATGCATAATCTCCCTGTTTGCCCGCCAGCTCCAACTGCCGCGCCAGCTCCGAGATCCGGACTGCGCCGATATTCAAAGTAGAGCTTTTCATGGCATGGACGCGCAGCGTGTAGTTTTCATAATCCTTTTCCCGCCATACAGCCTCCAGCTCGTCCCGCTGTTTTTTTCCGTAGCGGTGCGTGATCTCAAGCACTTTCAGATAGTCCGCAATCCGTCCGCCGCTGTTTTTCACGCCCTTTTCAAGCTCCACTTCCGGAAGCTCCCGCTCCAGATACGCCGCATCCGCCGCTTCTTCCGCTGAAACATATGCCGTCATTCCGTTTCTTCCTCCCGTTTATTCAAAACCCGGTCGATGCCCTCCAGCAGCGCTTCTTTACTGACCGGCTTTACAAGGAACGCCTGCGGATTGCACACATAGCAGTCCCTCAACACGTCTTTGTCAATGACGCCTGATAAGATAATGACCGGTATCGGATCGCCGTCCAGCTTTTTATGGATCATATTCATAAAGCTCGCGCCGTTATACAGAGGCATCTGGTAATCAAGAAGGATCAGATCCGGCCGGTGCTTTCCCAGATAATCCAGCGCCAGTTTCGTGGAATTGATAATAACGACGTTGTATGTATCGCCGATATAACGCTCGATCAGCTTTAAATACGTCATATCGTCGTCAACCGCCAAAACCGTCTTCCTGTTTGCGGCAAGCCGCTTTTTTTCATACATTTCCAGCACTTTTTCCTGCAGGACTTCTTTACTCACAGGCTTTGCCAGATAACCGTCGCTTCCCATAAAAGCGGAGTTGATGACCGTATATTTATCCCGCTGGCCCGTCACAAATACGATCGGGACGTTAATGCATTCTTTCAGATTATGAAACTGCTCTAACAGCTTGAACCCATCCATGATCGGCATATTTACATCAAGCAGGATCACATCGACTTCATGTCCCCTCACATAATCGATCGCCTGCCGGCCGCCGATCGCTGTCGCCGTGTATGCAATTTCCTGCAGATACAGGCTCATGACTTCCAGTGCCTGTACATCGTCATCGACGATTAACACATTCGGCTTTCTGACCACCATAATTTTTCCTCTTAAACTAAAATTTTGCTCAGCAACCATCAGTTCCCACTGTTTTTTATTTTATCATGACATATGGATATTTACAAGAGACAACATGAAATGATTTTCAGAAGCGACAGACAAAAAAATGCGGATAACAGGAATCGAACCTGCACAGGTCTCCCCACCAGAACCTAAATCTGGCGCGTCTGCCAATTCCGCCATATCCGCATTACAGATCTTAGTATATCTGAATTTATAATGAAACACAAGTAAAATTTAAACAGGGCAGAATAAAATTCATACCGCAAGCGACCTTACGATCACATCCACCCCGCCTGCCAGCAGCAGAATGCCGCCTGCGGCGTAGGCAATCGTTTTTTTCTCATACCCATAATTATATCCTGTATACAGCCCGCATATCACGACGATTACCGTAATGCAGGCTAAAATCAAAAGCTCATGCAAAAGGCTGGATTCCAACAGGCCCAGGCCGGCGCCGGCCAACATTGTATATACCGCCGCAAACTGGAACAGATGCAGCGACTTTCCAAATACCGCATGCACCTCCTCGCGGTGTTCTACGACCGTATCACGCCGCCACGCTTTCAAAAGCTGGCGGGCGCCCATAATCAAAAAGATGATCGCCGCCGCCATGCGCGCTGTCAGGGACAGATTGTCCTGTTTATCAAAATGGTTTAACAGAGCGGCCCCCAGATGGCCGAGGAACAGCGCCGCAGACTGCAGGAGCGCCGCCGCGCCGCACGCCTGAAGCGCCTTGCCCTTGTGAATTTTTGCAAGTTGTGCGCCCTCACACGTGACCGCGGCAAAAACATCCAGCGATATTCCAATTGTAACTAATAATATCTCCATCAGGTTCATCCGGGAAACACACTCCATTCTCTCATTGCAACCATTTCGTTTTCCGATCGTTCTTTTACCGGATCATTACTCCTCGTCCTCATCGTCCGCGGAGATCGCCGCCGTACGGAAGATGAATTTTGTCATTGTGTCCGTATCCTCCGCCGCGCCGCTGAACGTCGTATAATCATCTCCTGCCTGGGCGATCGCTTCCAGACGGTCCACCAGATCCTTGATATCGCCGTTGTATGCGTCAACAATCTTTGAAATCGCTTTTTCGTCAAACTCTTCCAGCCCGTCCGCAAGTTCGTGTGCGCCGTCGTCCAGCTTCACAACGCCGTCCGAGATCTGTGACGCGCCGTCCGAGAGTGCGGACACGCCATCCTTTAACGCCGCATTGTTTGATACCAGCTGGTTCGCGCCGCTCAAAAGCCTGCCGATGCCGTCTTTTAATGTCGGTATGCTGTTTGCAAGCGTCTGTGTCCCGTCACTGAGCGCCTTTGAACCGGTCACAAGGCTGTAACCGCTGTTTGCATCCTTTGCCTCAATTGCAGCCGCCACCTGTTTTTTCGCAGATTCTGCGCCGGTAATGACCGCTTCCTCGCCCGCCTGTTTTGCCGCGGACGCACACGCGCCGACAACAGACTCGCCGACTGCCGCCGCTCCCTGCTGTGCGATGCCGCTTGTAATGCCGCCCGCAAGCGCGGAAGATAAGCCGCCGTTTAATACCTGATTTGCAAAATAAAGCGCATACGGCGTCTCTGTCCCTTCAATGATCGACTGGCAGACTTCCGGCGCGTAATACTGTCCGGTTCCGTCCGTAAAGCCATTTTCCGCATAATACTGCGCCAATGCTGCGATCACGCCCTCAGATGTCAGGCCCTGCGCCTGCAGCCCTGACTGGATGCCCGCCTGGACGGTATTTACCGTTTCTTCCCCGGACATGGTATTCTGGAAGTTTTCTGTCGCCGCATTATAAATCATATTGTAGGTGTCCGAGCCTTTTTTAAACTGCGCGTCAATCGCCGCATCCACCTGCTGCTTCGCCGCCGCTTTTTCTTTTTTGCTCATCTCCGTACGCAGCGTCTGGTCAAGCTGCTGGACGCCGTTGCTGATCGTCTTCGCGCTCGCGTTTAAAGTATTTACGCCACTCTCCAGAGAGCCTGAGCTGTCGCTTAACGTCTGGATGCCCTGCGCAAGCTGCGTCGCGCCGTCCGTATAAGCATTTACGCCGTCGCTCAGCTGGCTGACGCCGCTGGAAAATTCGCCCATGCTGTCATTTAACGTATCCAGCCCGTCCGCGAGCTGGCCGCCGCCGTCTTTGAGCTGGTCCATCGCGTCTGTCATCTGATCCATCACATCATCAAGCTCGTCAAAATCTACATTTGCCGATACGTCTTCGCCCGCAAGCAGCCCCGGTATCGCCAGCGTCGCCGTCATCTCCAGTGAGAAATTCTCGACGTCCGCTGTGATCTCCACATATTCCGGGAACTCAAAATCCTCATCAAAATCGCCGTCTTTCACATTCAGGCTCTCCTTTAAGCCCGGCATCGCAAAGCCGATCACCGCATTCCGGTTGCCATCGGAAATCACGCGCCCGTGGTTTACCTGTACATTGCGGAAGCTGTCATCAAAAATCAGCCCGGAAACTACCGTAAACGGCACATAGACCTCTTCCTCTTTGCCGTTTACCGTAACGGTCTTCTTCTCATGGTTCGTATAGTCAAAGCGGATCGTCACTTGCCCGCTCTTTCCCGCCAGCTCCTCCGGCGAGATCTCCGTTCCGTCAAGGAAATACGTCACTTCCTCTGTGATCGGCGTCTCCTCCGTCGTCGTGCCCTGATAGAAAATATCTTCTCCGTTCGCCTGCCAGGTGAGGTTGCTGCCGTCCTGCGTGAACGTCTCATCGCCTTTTACGTTTTCAATGTCGGACAGATTGGAAACATCCTTGATCTCCGAACGCGCAGAGCCGTTCTTCAGCCAGTTGCTTACGATGGTCTTTGTCACTTTCCCGTTTGCGTCTGTGATCAGATAAACCGTTTCTTCTTTTCCGTCCAGCTCTTCTGCTTCATCCGAATCTTTTTTCGATATTTTCAAAATATCATCCGCCAGCTGTTCGGATTCTGCAGTCTCTGCAGCCTCTGTTTCTTCCTTATCCGCTGCAGTTTCAACCGCGGCCTCTGCCATTGTGACAGGAGCGCCCGCCTGCATACTGCCGATCCCGATGCTGCCGCCAAGCAATGCCACGAATAAAACGCCTGTGACCATACGCATGGTATACCTGTTTTTGTATCTGTTTTTCAATTCCTGGAATTTCATTTTGTTTTCCTCCTATTAAATTTTTAAATGGTTTTAATTTCATTATTTCCCTTTATTTACAAATCCCATACTTGTTTTGCAGATGATTTTATCAAAAATCATAAACATTGCCGGAAGCATAAAGGCTACGACCAGGAAACTGATGATTGCGCCCCTTGCAAGCAGTACGCACAGGGAACTGATCATATCAATGCTGGAGTATAAGCCGACGCCGAAAGTCGCTGCAAAAAAGCTCAGCGCGCTGACAAATACGGACTGGATGGAACCGTCCAGCGCAGACGCTACGGCGTCCCGTTTCGACGCTCCGCCATACCGCGCATTTTTATATTTATTTGTCATCAGGATCGCATAGTCAACCGTCGCGCCCAGCTGAATCGTGCCGATTACGATCGAAGCGATAAACGGAAGCACCGTACCGGTGTAAGCCGGAATGCCCATATTGATGAAAATCGCAAATTCAATCACCGACACAAGGATAATCGGCAGCGAAATCGACCGCAATACAAACAAAATGATAATAAATATCAGGATAATGGAAGCCGCGCTGACCGTCTTAAAGTCCTTATCCGTAATGCTGATCAGGTCCTGCGTACAAGGAGCCTCGCCGATCAGCATACTCGATTCATCATACCGTTTGATGATCTCTTTGATCGCATCGCACTGTTCATTCACTTCGTCCGAAGCGGTCTTATATTCCGAGGCGATGAACATCATCTGGTATTTCCCATTGTCCAAAAGCTCTATGATCGACTGCGGCAGCATTTCCCGCGGGAAAGTCGGCCCTAAGATCGCGTCCAGGCCAACCGCCATCCGGACGCCTTTTACGTTATTGATCTCTTCGATCATATCGCGCGCTTTTTTGGAATCCAGCCCGCTGTCCGCAATGACGACATGCGTTGCGCCCAGCTCAAAATCCTCTTCCAGTTTATTGTTTGCCATGACGCTTTCCAGATCGTCCGGCAGCGTGCCCGCCAGGTCATAGTACACTTCGTTATGCGTATATCCGTAATATGCAGGCACTAAAATAATCACAAACAAAATCGCAAAAATAATGTATTTATTTGTCACAAAGTTGCTGATCCGCCCAAGGTTCGGCATCAATGCGCGGTGCCTTGTCTTTTCGATCGCCCCGTCAAATATAAGGATCATCGCAGGCAGGATCGTAACGCAGCCGATAACGCCGAACACAACGCCCTTTGCCATTACCACGCCGAGGTCAAGCCCAAGCGTAAAGGTCATAAAGCACATGGCCAGAAAGCCCGCAACCGTTGTTATGGAACTTCCCACAACGGATGAGATCGTGCTTGCGATCGCATGCGCCATCGCGCTGTGTTTATCGCCCGGATACTCATTCTGATAATCCTGGTAGCTGTGCCAGAGGAAGATGGAATAGTCCATCGTTACGGCAAGCTGCAGGACGGCCGCCAATGCCTGCGTGATAAAGGACATCTCGCCTGTCACAAAGTTTGTTCCGAGGTTATATACAATCGCCATCCCGATACTCAGAAGGAAGAACACCGGTATCAGGAAAGAATCCATCGTCAGCGCCAGCACGACTGCGGACAGGCCCGCCGCAATGACGACATACATGATCGCCTCACTGTTGCAGATTTTTTTGATATCCGCTACGACTGCGGACATACCGCTCAAAAAGCACTGCTGGTCTGTCAGATTCCGTATCTGTTCCACCGCGTCGAGCGTTTCATCCGCCGACATCGATGTATCCATTAAGGTAAGCATCAGCGTGGAGTTCTTCTCCTCGTTTTCAAATTTGCTCCGGATATCGTCCGGCAGCAGCTCCATCGGAATGGAAACATCCGCAAGCGTATCATACCAGAGTACGGATTTTACATGGTCGATATCCTCAATTTCATGCTTTAAGGTTATGACGTCTTTGTCTTCCATCCCTTCGACGATCGTTACGGAAAACGCTCCCGTACCAAACTCCTCCAACAGGATATCCTGCCCTTTCATCGTCTCAATATCCTCCGGCAGATAGGAGAGGATATCGTAGTTAATCCGGGTGTGCAAAAACCCGATGACCGACGGGATCAGCAGCAAAAAGCTGATAATCAGGATCGGTATCCGGTATCTGACAACCCCTTTTCCAAATTTAACCATTTTTCCTTCATCTCTTTCTTTATTTTTGTTGGAACCGCCGCCATACTTCCGCGGCGCGTTCCTGTTACGATGTAAAGTATATAAAAACAGGGCAAAAATGGAAATATGCAAATTTTTTTGTTTGTTTGGAAAAATGTGACAAATCTGTGAATCTGTATAGATACGTATACAGATTTTGGGAAATGTATTCTGATCGTTAGCCTTCCCCGCCACGCTTTCTTTTTTTCTCTGATTTCAGTCTGGAAAACCCTTTCTATTTTTTCATGCTATTGTAAGTCTCTGTCAGGCGCTCTGCCAGGGTGGCTTCCTCCAAATTTATTCTTTACAGCCCCGACGCTTTGGCGGTATAATAAATTTGATAAAACAAAATTCATCATAATAAAGTAAAGGGCGTCGTCCTTGAAAGCAGGTAAAAGACAAAAAATTCGACGGCTGATAGTAATGGCAGTATCAGGAGCAGTAGATTGGAGATTGATATGAGAGAAGTTGATTTTGTGGATGTTACATATAACAATGACGATTATATGTCAGTATTTATAGGGGTATGTGAATCAGAAAGTTTGCTTGAAGAATATATGG